>JAEYFY010000390.1 GCA_023454395.1 Pseudomonadota bacterium | reverse complement strand
AAATTGAAATTGACGTGAGGCACATTGCATCTGTAACCCACCTTGATCACCACTGGTAACAATCGATGAAAATTCAGTTATCGGCATAATCTATTATCCTTATAAGAATGATCGATGTGTATAATTTCATTTTGGGCGTAAAGACGTCTCGACGTCTTGTTTAAGTATCGAATTATGATGGGATAATCAGAAAAGTAAACCAATAAATAAGAAGATAAAAAATGACATCATTAACGATAAGACAAAAAAAATCCCTTACCTTGGTAAGGGATTTTGAATTTAAATGATATTTAACAAATAGTTAGCGTAATTGATAAAGCTTTGTTTGGCATGCGGTGGCTTCAGGGCAACTTTTACAACTGCCAGTGAGACAATCTTCTACATCCACCTCTTCAAGCTTACCCATCAATGTGAGCCGCTCTAACATTGCTTGCACCAAAGGTTCAGGCATATTGAGTTGATGGCTGATAAGACGGGCATCGGCTCGACCATTAAGGGCGATACAATCACGTACTTCTATCAGACTTGCCATCTTACTTTTCCTTTGTCACTTAGTGACAACTACCTTTTGAACAACATTGTTTAGATAATGAAGGTTTATTGCTTAAGTTAATTGTTAGGCGACTACGCGCATTACGCAACAAGATAAATAAAATTAAGTTGAAGATAACCACAGCTGCAATCGTTATACCGCTGCTTTGTGGATGTTCACTAAAGGTTGCCACTTGATAGAACAGGGCTGCCAATGAGTAAGCAATATTTAATCCCCAAAGGATAGAGAAAGTCATCCAACCACGGCTTGTTTCACGGGCGATAGCACCCATTACTGAAACGCAAGGTACATACAGTAAAACAAAGATTAAGTAGCTGTATGCCGCAACGCCTGAAGCAAATTTAGCGCCCATGGTGCCCATGGTGCCGGTATCCATTTCACCATCACCTTTGCTTGCTTCAATTGGATTAGAAAGCGCAGCGAGAGTGAAGGTTTCTTTTAAGCTATCCCATGTTTCACCAAAGGCATCACCAATTTCGCCCCATAGGTCGAATTCTTCAGGATCAAATGGCTCATTAACAATGCTTTCTGCGGTATAGAGGGTATTTAATGTTCCCACTACCACTTCTTTCGCCATTGCACCAGTGACTAAACCAACTGTTGCTTGCCAGTTATCACTATGAACACCAATAGGTTGCAGTAATGGTGTGATCACTTTACTGACAGACGCTAATGCAGAATCATTGATGTTATCCGCAGGTTTACCTGAGAAGGTAAAGCTGTTTAGTGCACCAATAAACATACTGGCAATAATAATGACTTTACCTGCACGTACCACGAAGCCTTTTAGGCGTTGCCATGTTTGCATGAGTAACGTTTTTAGGTGAGGAACGTGATAAACCGGCAGCTCCATCACGAAAGGTGAGGCTTCACCACGCATAATGGTGTGTTTTAGCAGTAAGCCTGTGAGGATAGCAACTACAATACCCAGAAGATAAAGTGAGAAAACAACACTTGCGCCATTTTTACCAAAGAAAGCAGCAGCAAACACAGCAAAAATAGCTAAACGCGCACCACAAGACATAAACGGTGCCATCAATACGGTGATCAGGCGTTCTCTTGGTGCATCCAGTGTACGCGCACCCATAATGGAAGGTACGTTACAACCAAAACCGACAATCAGTGGTACGAATGATTTACCCGGTAAACCCAGAGCCTGCATCAATCTGTCCATTACAAATGCAGCTCGTGCCATATAACCTGAGTCTTCAAGAATAGATAAGAACAGGTACATCATTCCGATTTGTGGCACTAATGGAAGTACCGTATTAATACCGCCACCGATACCTTGAGCAAGGAAAATGGTCAGCCACTCAGGGAAGTTAAAGGTTGCACCAATCCATTGAATACCATGGATAAAGATAGCTTCTGAGCCACCTTCAAAAGCAGGCTGTAAAGCACCACCAATGTTAATTGCGAGCACAAACATTAAGTACATAACAAACAGGAAGATAGGAACACCTAACCAACGGTTTAATATCACTTTATCGATATTTTGCGTCAGGATATTAGGCTTAATGGCTTCCATATTAATCACGGTATGGCAGATGCGCTCAATATTTTGATAACGGGCATCAGCAATGACTAATTCGGGTTCATTGTTATGTTCGTCTTGAATTCGTTGGCGAATGGTTTTGATATCGTCACTAGTGATTTGAGCACGTTGGTGAGTATAGATATCACCCTCTAAGCACTGTAATGCCATCCAACGACGTTGCTGTAAATTAAACTCATCGTGATTAATTTTTTCAGCAAGTGCCTCGACTTCATTAAGTAACCATATCGGATAAGATGTCAGTAATTCTTGTGGTTTTTTCTTTTCAGCAGGGAAGGTATCAATGGCTTCTTTGAGCTTATCAATTCCCGATGCTTTGGTTGAAACCATTGGAATAACAGGGCAACCCAGTTGCTTTGAAAGTGCCTTGATATCAATTTGCATATCTTGGTGTTCTGCAATGTCGAGCATGTTTAATGCCACGATACACGGAATACCAAGCTCTAGTAGTTGCAATGTCAAATAGAGGTTACGCTCAAGATTTGATGCATCAACCACGTTAATCAGCATGTCTGCTTCATTACTTAAAATAAAATGGCAGGCAATTTGTTCATCAAGCGATGTTTGTTCTGAGATTGTCGTTAAAGAGTAAGTGCCGGGTAAATCGACCAGCTCAATTTTATGATTTGCAGTTGTGAAACGACCAACTTTGCGTTCGACCGTTACACCCGCCCAGTTACCCACACGTTGGCGAGAGCCTGTTAACTGATTAAAGAGTGTTGTTTTACCAGCATTGGGATTGCCGATAAGACCTATAGTGAGAGGAGTCATAATAGTGATGCCAATAGTTGTCTTGCCTGGTTGAATGAGAAATAACGATTATTTTTCGTTATGAACCATTTCGCTAAGATTAATGAGTGCGAGATCTTTTTTTCTCAAAATTAGGGATACTCGGTGCGTTTCTATTTGAATAGGATCACCCAGTGGTGCGATACGAATAACGTTAAACACAGCGCCAGGTAACATACCTAAAGATAATAATTTCTGTCTGTATGCAGGGCTAATCTGAGGTGAGTAGCTCAAGATTTTATAACTGTGATTTGGGATCAGAGACATAATCGTCCTTCCACGAATATTGATACAAAAAATAATGATACTGATAATTATTAACGGATATGAGAATTCACATAATAATATTAAGGTTAATTATAATAAATATTTTTAATGCTAATGAGAATTATAATTATCCTTATTGGGTATAATTTAGCCTAGTCTATGCATGTCTACACTTGATTTAAATCAACCAGAGAAAAGATATTGAGATGAAAATAGACTGTTTATCTTATCTGTTACTAGACAAAAACAGAATGTGAAGAGTTGAAATGCCAATGTAGCAACAAAATAACAATTAATTAATGATATTAACGGATCATAATATAAAAACAGATTTCAAGAATATAAAGAGCGCGAGCTTAAGTGAAAAGCTCGCGTTGTTATGGTGAATATCCGCTAATTAGTGGGTTTGCTGGTGGCTAAAAAGTTGGTAAATATTGTTAGGGGTATAACTATTATCTTCGTATGAAACGACCCAATCAGTTATTAATGCGGTGTTGATAGGATAGATTTCACCTTCTTGCATATCCTCAACATAAAATGGCACGTTGAGTAATTTTGCATAAATGGTGTCTCCATCACGAGACTGCGGCACAAACCACATATGCTCTAGCTCTTTTTCTTCCTCTTCACCATAAGGAATGCCGAACTTGATCATAAATTGCCACGGATTTTCAGTCTCTTCGGGTTTGTCTTTTCCTAATAATTTGGAGAGAAAACCACTTTTTTTCTCAACAGGCGGTTGATTGTAGTTATCAAACATAGAAACGAAGTATTCCCAGCGTCGCTTGGCTTTTTCAGACATCTCATAGGTTTCTTCATTGCTACGCAGTAGCATCATCGCTTGTTGCTCTTCATAACCTTTAAAGAAGGTTTCTAAAACAGGGTTTTCTTCATTGGTTCTAAATAGCATAGAAGAAGGATGTTGATGATATTCATCACGATCAGCTAAATCACCCAAGAAAACGCCATTTGGTGCGCCTTCAGTGTCATAACGCATCTCTTCTAAAGGTCTAAGGCTATCAAGAGGGGTTGATTGATTAATATGACGAATACCTTCTTCAAAAGGTAATGCGACAAGATACTCCAAACCTGATGATGTTTGACCACACAGCATCGGTTCACCAAATTCAATTTGGCGATGATTAATACTGTTGTTAACAAAGCAGCGGAAGAGATCAGGAATACCATAGTAAGATTCAAGCATACTTGGAATAACTAAATCGACTTCTGTTAAGCCGCAACGCGCTAATCCATGCGTATGGAACCAAAACATAGTGGGTGGATCATTTTCTGTGTCATAGACAGCATGAATAACATATAAGCTTTCTACTTCAGGATAGAGATCGGGCGTTTCTAATTGAAAGCGTATCCACTCAGGTGTTAATGCTTTACCTGCCGCTGATTCATCTAATGCTAAGACCATTTCAGGTGCGATGATATTAAGAAAATTCAGTTGATGGCGATAGCTTGCTAAAGGATGTAAGGTTTCAGTAAAAAGTGTTTCTAATAATAAATCTTGCGTTGTCGCATTCGCATGTGCGAGTTGTTGTGGTGTGAGTTCATCAGTCGAATACATTGGACGTATTTCGTAATCTTCATCACGAGGATAAAGGCAGACAAAAAAATGTAACTCGTCATCACCATGCTGGCAACGATAGAAAAAACCGTCGTCAATATTTTCACTTAGATAATTGATTTCACCATCAGTGTAATCGGTCTGTTCTTCTAGGCGTTGTTCAATAAGCGCATAGTTTAGTGGCTGTGCAGGGAAGGCCACTATACGAGAGGGCACTTTTTCTCCTTGCCCGGCTGCGATATCTAAGTACTGCTGTTTGTTATCCATATTTTTTATCACTCGTATATTAAAGATAGAAAAATAGGATATCAGGGATAACAAGAGAGGAATAGATGGAGTTATCTGAGCTTGAGAGGGTTATTTGATCTATTGTTAATAATCAGTATTAATAAAAAGTAAAACAGAGAATAATCCATAAAAACAAAAGGATATCAATAAATTATTGATATCCTTTAGATGCAAGGTAATCAAGGCAAATTATTAGCCTTTTGATTATTTACCTTTTAGTAATTGCATGATGTCTTCAGTTTTTTCTTCATCGTCATCATCTTCAAACTCAATACCTAGCTCAACCATTAATTCGTCAATGCGATCAAGGGTTTTCTCAGTATAAGCTTGCTCTTCTGCATTGAGTTTTTCACCGTTTTCAAGACGAGACAGCAATTCATCTAGACGTGCATCGTTTTCTAATAGGTCTAACTCTTGCTCAGGCGTTAAACGAACAGGCTCTGCTTTAACTGGCGCAGGTTTTTTCTTCACAACTTTTGGTGCATCGCCCACAATCAGAGGGATCGGTTTTTTGCTACCAATACGTGGATCTTTCGGCGCTGTATTGTTCGCTTGCTGTTTATTTTCCGCTTCCTGCTGACGGTTACCAGCAGGATTGCCACGGTGTTTCTTTTGACGTTTACGTTCACGTCCTTCCGCGTTCAGCTCTTCACGCGATTTCTTACGTGTTTTAGCTGCGGGCTTTCTTTTAATCATATTCATAATGGTAACTCGATAGTGATCTTCTTGGTTGCGCAATCTATCAGAAACAAATTTTCAATAAAAGCGCAAATTTAAGACAATTTAATTTTTGCTCACGTACAATGTGC
>JAEYFY010000360.1 GCA_023454395.1 Pseudomonadota bacterium | reverse complement strand
GGGAACGTTTCGGCTATTACGGTCTGCAAGGGATCATGGCCGTTTACTTGGTTAAAATGCTGGGCATGGGTGAAGCAGAAGCTATCACTGTTTTTGCTGCATTTACCGCATTAGTTTATGGTTTTGTGGCTATCGGTGGATGGCTTGGGGATAAAGTCCTTGGTACTAAAAGGGTTATTATTCTTGGGGCAATCGTACTGGCAATTGGTTATGCGATGGTGGCATTCTCTGATCACGATAAAGACGTGATTTATTGGGGACTTGCAACAATTGCAGTAGGTAACGGTTTATTTAAAGCTAACCCATCTTCATTATTAGCAACTTGCTATGAGAAAGACGACCCACAATTAGACGGTGCATTTACGATGTACTATATGTCTATCAACGTAGGTTCGTTCTTATCTATGTTGGCAACGCCATGGTTAGCGGCTAATTATGGTTGGGATGTTGCGTTTGCATTAAGCGTTGTGGGAATGCTGATCACCTTAGCAAACTTTATGGTTTGCCGTGGTTGGATCAAAGATAAGGGTTCTAGACCTGATTTTGAACCGCTTAATTATTCAAAATTGTTATTAACGCTGGTGGGTATCGTAGCTTTAACGGCGGTATCGACTTGGTTGTTACATAATAATGAAGTGGCAAGTTGGTCTTTAGCTGTTATCTCATTAGGGATCATCCTGATTTTTGCGCGTGAAACCTTTATGATGAAAGGTGCGGCACGTCGTAAGATGATTGTGGCATTCTTGCTGATGGTTGAAGCCGTGGTCTTTTTCGTTCTTTACGATCAAATGCCAACATCTTTAAACTTCTTCGCAATCCATAACGTTGAGCATTCTATTTTAGGTTTCAGTGTTCAACCTGAGCAATTCCAGTCACTTAATCCATTCTGGATCATGTTAGCAAGCCCGATATTAGCGGCGGTATATAACTTTATGGGTGATAAACTGCCTATGCCATATAAGTTCACCGTAGGGATGTTCTTAAGTGCGACGGCATTCTTAGTGCTACCACTGGGTGCAAGCATGGCAAATGAAGCGGGTATTGTGTCTTCATGGTGGTTAGTTGCAAGTTATGGTTTCCAAAGTATTGGTGAGCTAATGATTTCAGGGCTGGGTCTTGCAATGGTTGCTCAACTTGTACCACAGCGTTTAATGGGCTTTATTATGGGTGCTTGGTTCTTAACTTCGGCAGCCGCTGCAATTATTGCAGGTAAAGTTGCAAGCCTGATGGCAGTACCAGAAGACGTACAAAGTGCTCACGCTTCATTAGAAATTTACAGTAGCGTATTTTTACAAATCGGTATTGTAACGGGTGTTATCGCAATTCTAATGCTGATCACGGCACCTACGCTAAGCAAAATGACACAGTAATTTGTGCCATTAAAAAATAAAATCTTAAGAAAAATAAAGGATGCCATGAGGCATCCTTTTTTGTCTCCGAATAAAAACAAGTTTAATTCTTATTGCATACCTTCTATTTCAATCAAATAAATGACTATTATTTATACTTGTTCTTTACACTTTACTCATCATATAATAAATAAAGTGTAAAGGAGGTGTTAATGAACAGCACAATGCAAAAAAGATCAATACAACAACTCTCAGTAGAGAGAACGGCTGTTCTTAAAAGAATGGCTAATTTGACAAAAGAGCTAGTTGGAGCCTTAGCAGAGAAAAAAAGCTTAACTCATGCTTTAGAGATGACTGATAATGAGTTAGCTAAGCTTATTTTTGAAACTCAACTTGAACGAGCCTGTGAAATATCTCCGAGAGAACAACAAAAAATTGCTCGCTTAAATGAAGGGGCGATTAAATTTTCAGAACAACTAACAGCATTAGGTGGAGTTTGCCGAACAAGCCAAGCGGCTGAAATTTTGGATGTTAAACGTCAAACAATTAATAATCGTCTGAAAGCCAATAAATTATTAGCGGTTAAAGTTGGAGGAGAATACCGATTACCACTATTTCAGTTTGATGGTAATAAAATAATTGATGGGTTAGAAGAAATTTTGGTGTTATTGGGTGATCTGAGTTCAACAACAAAAGTGTCATTTTTAACCAATATGTATTTTTTTGATGATGATGATAAGGATCTGAATATTATCGAAATATTAAAAAAATATGGTCGTATGAGTGAACAAATGCAGGAAATAATTCATCAAACTAAACTTTTTGGCAAACATATTTCTTTTTGATAAACAGCTCAATTCGAGCTGTTTACTCATCCGCATTAATCTCAAATCTTAATGTTTCTGTAATGATCTCAATACCTGAAATATCATCATATTGCCAATTCTGAGGAAAATTTTCTTTTTTATCATCATGATAAATATCGAGAGAGCAGTGTGATATTTCTGCTAAAGGATTAATACGCTCTTTTCTAGCCCAAAACGCAGTACACATTCCCAAATAGTGTCTTGAAGGATAGGTTATACCATCATAATCAAGTTCAGGTGTATTGGCAGCCCAATCAACAATGGATTGAGTAAAATTATAACGTTTACCCATAGTTTTATCCGCAGTGATATGCAGTATGCCCTGTAATTTTGACATATCAATGAGTTTTGTTTTTCGTGTAGTGTTGAGTGTATATATTTGTGCTTTTTTTAAGTCACTCAATCCAAGAATAAATGTTTTGTTATTTTGATAAAGACGCCCTAAAGATTCAGCTATGGCAATAACGGCATAATCAGCGGTGTAGCAAATCCCTGTCCTTGCTGATGGATCATTATAGCGTCCCATTTCTAGAGGATGATTTGGTATCGCATAATGAATGCCTGATGAATAAGGCTTCCATTGCCATCGTTTTTGTTGTTTTTTTCTTTGTATTTTATAAGGGATATAACCTTGGAATTCTAGCTCATTCAGCTTTGTGTAAAGCATTTTTCTATTTTGATATTTCATGGATTTTTTTAATCTTCCCTATTAAAAAAACAGCGCTTTGAATAGGGTAAAGAGCAAATAACACCTTATCAATACTTTGATCTTTAAAGAAATAAAATTCAGAAAAACTGCAAATCACAAAAAAATACCGCCCTTAATAAGGGCGGTATTGCGTAAGGGGACTGGTAGAACATCCTGTGATATTGATAAAGACCTAACCGATCACTTTATCAACGTGTAATGCAACATCTTTCTCGCGAGTTGTGGGTTTAACGGCTGTCCAACCTTTATAAGCTAAAGGTAAGAAGGCGACTGCAATCGCTAATAATGATACGCCTGCAACATAATATGCACCTGCCATTGCCGTTTTTTCTAACCATATTCCTGTTAACATTGGTGTTAAGCCACCGAATAAGGCATAAGCCATATTGTAAGCAAAAGACAAACCAGAAAAACGAATTGATGGTGGAAATGCTCTTGTGCTAACGATAGGTGTAGTTGCAATCGCTCCAACAAAAAAGCCCATCAAACCATAGTTAAATGCTAACTGAAAACCTGACATTGCTGCATCTAAACTGCCATAGAAATGGAATGCGGTAACAATCAAACCACCCCATGATAATGTCATTGATGCGCGTGTTCCTAACTTGTCACTAATCCAACCCCAGAATATGCAACCTAAGGTTAAGGTTAATGTTGCAACACAGTTTGCTTCTAATGATGTCGTTCTATCAATTTTATAGATCCCTTCAACAATGACACCGGGGGTCATCAAAATGGTGACAACAATCGCCGTTGATAAAGACCATGTTAATACCGCAGTAATTAAGCAGGCTTGTTTGTGATTTTTAATCACTGAAACCACAGGCATTTCTTGTGCTAACGCTTTTTTCGCTGCCATCTCTTTAAAGATTGGCGTTTCTTGTAAGAAGCGACGCAAATAAACAGAAATCAAACCGAACACGCCACCTAAAATAAACGGTATACGCCATGCAAAATCACTAACTTCTTGGGCGCTATAGCTACGTTGGACCACAATCGCTACGATTGAACCTAATAAAATACCGCCAGTAATGCCAGAGGTTAATGTGCCTACACCTAAGCCATAACGTTGTTTTGGGGTGTGCTCTGCGATAAATACCCAAGCTCCCGGCATTTCACCACCAATAGCTGCACCTTGCATAATGCGCATTAATAACAACAATAATGGCGCTGCAATACCAATACTGGCATAAGTTGGTAATAAACCAATAACTAATGTTGGTACAGCCATTAAGAAGATACTTAAGGTAAACATGCGCTTACGCCCGATAATATCTCCGTAGTGTGCCATAATAATGCCACCTAAAGGACGAGCAAGATAACCGGCTGCAAAGATACCTAATGTCTGCATTTGTGCAATAAAGGCGTTATCGCCAGGAAAGAACAAGTGGCTCAATGTTTTCGTAAAGAACACGAAGATCACGAAATCATAGAACTCCAAAGTTCCCCCTAGTGAGGATAAACCCAACGTTTTATAGTCGCTGCGATTTAATGGTCTTGCCGTAGGTTGACTCAACGGCTGAGTGGAGTGTGATTGTGATGTCATAATAACAACCTATAATAATCATCGTGATAAAAATAATAAGTAATAAAATCACAATTAGATTCTTTTTAAATGTGCGAATAAAATAGGGCGAAAATAAATAACAGGGAAAGGTTATTTAAAGGCTATTTATACGAGAAAGAATAATGTTGTGATGATGGTTTAAGTTATAACAGGAAGCTCTTAATGATGTAAATAGATGAAATTAAAACAACATTATTAGCTGTAAATCAATATATTTTAGGTTTTCAGTTTTATTTAATAGATGAAATCCATTATTAAACTCCGTTTAATTAAATTTCAACAATATATAATAAAATTATTATATGAATTTAAAATGAATAATATTTTAGTGTTTTTAAATAAAAAAGGTTTTGTGTTGAATATATTTATTCAAGTCTAAATAAACAAGGGAATAATAAATTAAGGTATGAGCTAATTTATTATTATTCCATAAATTAACTTATTATTAGATAATTAAGAAAGCTAATAGTATTAATAATGAAAGATTTGATCTGATAGAAAATGAAATATTAGAATATTCTACTGTATGTTAAATATTGATGCATTGAAATTTAATTTCAATATTGGTTTATTTTTTGAGATTAAAATCCAATGAAATTTATAATGATAATTTTATTTTTGTGTTTTTATGCAAATTGTGGCTTTTGTGCGCTTTTCAGTTAAGTTGAAAATAAAAACAAAAAGAGGCATCAAAAAAATTATTCTTGGTTATAATTACATCGGGAAGTCAATTGAACAGGAGGATTTATGATCCCTATCTCAATCAGTACTGCTCTCTTAGCTGCAATTTTTTTGTTCGCATCACTTTCTATCGTCGCATTAGGCGGTGGTTTAGTATTAAAAGCCATGCTTAATGACGCCAATCAAAATGACAGTTATTTATTAAGTACCTCTGTTAAAAAGACTTTTATTACTTCACTCGTTATTGCATTGTTGCTTGTCTATTATTACCTATCAACAACGGTCTAATATCTGTTTGATGGACATAAAAAAACGCCACTGTATTTTATTATCAGTGGCGTTAGTGTAATAAGGGTGTTTTAAACTAAGAAGATAGTCGCTAAACCTAAGAAGATAAAGAAACCACCTGTATCTGTAATAGCGGTTATCATCACGCTCGAACCAATAGCGGGATCTTTACCTAATTTAATCATTGTCATTGGGATCAATACACCCATCATGGCAGCCATTAAGAGGTTTAATACCATCGCCATTGTCATTACCGCACCCATAGCAAGGTCGCCATAGAGAAGGAAGGTGACAATTCCCATTATTCCTCCCCAAACAACGCCATTAATAAAGGCAACGCCAAGTTCTCTTAAAATTAAGAAAGAAAAACTTCCAGTTTGAATTTGGTGTAGCGCTAATGCGCGGACAATCATTGTGATGGTCTGATTACCTGTATTTCCCCCAATACCCGCAACAATCGGCATCAATGTGGCGAGAGCAACTAATTGGGAAATAGTATCTTCAAAGACACCGATAACACGAGAGGCAACGAAAGCAGTACATAAGTTGATAGCAAGCCAAGTCCAACGTGTTTTAACCGCTTGTCCGACAGGTGCGAAAACGTCTTCTTCTGGGCTTAACCCCCCCATACGACGAATATTGGTATCGCTCTCTTCATGCATGTTATCAACGATATCTTCAACGGTTAATCGACCCATTAGAAGACCATTACTATCAACAACAGCCGCTGAAATTAAGTCATAACGTTCGAACGCACCCGCTGCGTCTTCGCCTTTTTCTTCAGGCATAAAGCTCACGGTGTCTGTTTTCATTACATCAGAGACAAGTTTATCAGGCGATTGCGTTAAAACAGTGGTTAATGGAAGTTCGCCCAATAGATGGTTTTTATTATCAATAACGAAAATTTTATCCGTTGCTTCAGGAATAGAGCCTCGTTGGCGTAGATAACGCTGTACCGTTTTTAACGTAACATTGCCTCGCACAGTGACGAACTCAAAATCCATCATCTGACCAACGCTGTCTTTGGGATATTGAAGTACTTCTCTTATCCTATTACGCAGACTTGGTTCTAAATAGGTAAGAAGTCGGCGCATGGTATCGCGAGGTAAGTGCTCTGCGATGTACGCTTGTTCATCCACATGTAATGTGGCGACCGATCGTAATAACTCACGGTCAGTCATATCTTTAATTAAGCTGTCCCAAACGGCGACAGAAGCTTCGACTAAAACAGCACCACGTTCATTATTATCAACCAAATGCCATAAGGCTAGACGTTCATCATAGGGAAGGGCTTCAAGAATATCTGCAATATCTGCCGCGTGTAGATCTTGTAGTAATTCTCTAACAGTGGTGATTTTTTCATGAAGTTCGTGGTGGCTCAGCCTATCATTTTCACTTGCTTCACCTAAAACGGTTTCAACAAAATGATCATCTTCGAGAAAGATACTCAAAATTTGCTGACGCAGGTGTGCCACTTTTTGTGAATACGGATTGATGGCAGCCGCAGTATCATTGTTGATAGCTGGTTGAGACATGTTATTCCTTTTTAATTCTTACGAGGGAGATAACCATTGACACTAATTATTCCATTTTAGGATGATTATCGGTCTTCTCCGTATAAAAAATATGAATCTTGAACAATATTGCGTTGGT
>JAEYFY010000327.1 GCA_023454395.1 Pseudomonadota bacterium | reverse complement strand
AATCATCAGAACCTTTAAACATGGATTATGTTGAGTCTCTACTCAGCTCAAACCAAAAAGATGTTTTGATGGAAGAAATTGTTGCTAGATACCATGAAAATACCGCTGATGCAGAAGTTATTCTCATCGAAGGTCTGGTACCTATGCGTAAGCACCCTTTTGCACAATCATTAAACTATGAAATTGCAAAAACATTAGGTGCTGAAATTGTTTTCGTTACTGCATTAGGTAACAACACTGTTGAACAGCTAAAAGAGCGTATCGAATTTGCGCGTGCTGAATTCGGCGGTGTAAAAAACCAAAATATCACAGGCGTTATTGTTAACAAACTAAATGCGCCAGTTGATGATCAAGGCCGTACTCGTCCTGACTTATCTGAAATCTTTGATGATTCAAGTAAAGCGATTATCTCTAATGTCGATTTAAAAACCATCGAAAAAAATAGCCCACTGCCTTTACTGGGTTGTATTCCATGGAACTTCGATTTAATCGCTACTCGTGCAACAGATATGGCAAAACACTTAAATGCGACTATCGTTAATAAAGGCGATATTGAAACCCGTCGTATTAAGTCTGTCACTTTCTGCGCCCGTAGTATTCCACACATGTTAGAGCATTTCCGTCCTGGTTCACTTTTAGTGACATCAGCGGATCGCCCTGATGTATTAGTTTCAGCATGCCTTGCAGCAATGAATGGCGTTGAAATTGGTGCGATCTTACTGACAGGTGGTTACCAAATCGATGCACCAATCAAACAACTTTGTGAACGTGCATTCGAAACTGGCTTACCAATCTTTATGGTTAATGCGAATACTTGGCAGACTTCTTTAAATCTGCAAAGCTTTAGCTTAGAAGTTCCTGCTGATGACCATGAACGTATTGAAAAAATTCAGAACTATGTTGCTCAACATATCAATACACAATGGATTGATTCACTGACAGCTAACTCTGAACGCCCTAACCGTTTATCACCACCAGCATTCCGTTATCAATTAACAGAATTAGCGCGTAAAGCGAAAAAACGTATCGTTTTACCAGAAGGTGATGAGCCACGTACTGTTAAAGCAGCAGCAATTTGTGCTGAACGTGGTATCGCAACTTGCGTGCTGTTAGGTGACCCAGAAGAAATTCGTCGCGTAGCAACTGCTCAAGGTGTTGAATTAGGTACAGGTATTGAGTTAGTCAATCCTAAAGAAGTACGTGAAATCTATGTGCCTCGCCTAGTTGAACTGCGTAAAAACAAAGGTATGACAGAGGTTGTTGCTCGCGAACAGTTAGAAGATAACGTTGTTCTCGGCACATTAATGCTGGAAAAAAGCGAAGTAGATGGCCTAGTTTCTGGTGCTGTTCATACAACCGCAAACACTATTCGCCCACCACTACAGTTAATCAAAACTGCTCCAGGTAGCTCATTAGTGTCTTCTGTGTTCTTTATGCTGTTACCTGAGCAAGTTTATGTTTATGGTGACTGTGCAATTAACCCAGATCCAACAGCAGAACAACTGGCTGAAATCGCAATTCAATCTGCAGATTCTGCAATTGCATTCGGTATCGACCCTCGCGTTGCGATGATCTCTTACTCTACGGGTAACTCTGGTGCAGGTAGTGACGTAGAAAAAGTCCGCGAAGCGACTCGTTTAGCACAAGAAAAACGCCCTGATCTGATGATTGATGGTCCTTTACAATACGACGCAGCTGTTATGGCTGACGTTGCTAAATCTAAAGCGCCAAATTCACCAGTTGCAGGTAAAGCGACTGTGTTTATCTTCCCTGATCTGAACACAGGTAACACCACTTATAAAGCGGTACAACGTTCAGCTGACTTGGTTTCAATCGGACCAATGTTACAAGGTATGCGTAAACCAGTAAATGACCTTTCTCGTGGTGCATTAGTAGACGATATCGTCTACACCGTTGCGTTGACTGCAATCCAAGCAAGCCAACAAGAAAACGCATAATTACTGAAGTTTACTTCAAGTAAAGCAACGCCAGATGATTGATTTCATCTGGCGTTTTTTTATTCTACAGATTTCTTATTTGACTAAAATTCGAGGCAGTCTCAAACCAGACAACTTGATTCTGTCTCCTTTATAAAGGAGTGTCAAGAGACATTCCGCATATAAACACCAGATACAAAAACAATTAACATATTGATTTTACTTGTTTATTTATATTATTTTTATGCGAAAAAAGATAGGAATGAGGTGAATTTCTGTTAGTATGCGGGCGGGTGCTTGGATCATTTTGGTTCAAGCATTTGCGAGCGCCAAAAAGACGAAAGCCCCGAATTTTACTTTACTAAAATCCGAGGCAGTCTCAAAGCAGACAACTTGATTCTGTCTCCTTTATAAAGGAGTGTCAAGAGAAATGGCTAAATTTGCCCTGATGGGATAGCTTTGTGGGGGAATTTTCCCCCACAATTTCTCAAACAGGTTGTTGTGTTTTGTGGTTACCAAGCACCCTACTTTAATCCACTAATATCCGTTGATTGGTTGCACCCCATAAAATCGACATTTCCGTAAACAGTGCACCACTAATATCTTCAACTTCTTCTGCCGTAATTTCGCTATTGCCTTGCTTACCAAAGAATACGACTTCATCCCCTGATTTGATATTTTTAAGATCTGTAATATCAACAATCACCGTATTCATTGACGTTTTACCTAAAACAGGCACACGTTGACCACCGATTAAGGCATGTCCAGCATTACTAAAAACTCGACGATAGCCATCTGCATAACCAACAGGAATATTAGCTAATACCGAGTCACGCTTTAGTGTGTAAGTTCGATCATAACCAACAGTATTACCTTTAGGATAATAATTAATTGAAGCAATGGTCGATTTAAACGTCATAACACGTTTGTAATCTGTACTTGCGATGGTATCGCCATAGAAAATTCCGCCTACACGCACCATATCTAACCATGATCCAGGCACGGTAATTGTGGCAAACGTATTTGCCATATGCAGAGTAATGTCTTTGCGATTTAACCCTGTAACATCCAATACTTTTTGTGATTGCTGTTTAAAACGAGCAAGATCTTCTTTTACTTTATCAGCATCTTCTTCAGGATAATGAGACATAATGCCAACCACTTTAAGGTTAGCTAATTGAGCAATTTGCTTCGCCTCTTCAAGCCCTACTGCGTTACTAACTTCTAATCCATTACGAGACATTCCACCTGAATTTAAGGCAAGATGAATAGGGATCACTTTATTTTGTTGTTTAGCAATGGCATCTAATTTTTTAGCCATATCTAAATTACCAATCAATTCTTCCACGTTATAGCTTGTTGCCTGAGCCATTTCTTGCTCGGTGGCATTACGTACACGCATTAAACGGCCTTGGAATCCTAGATCACGAACTTCTTTTAGCTCTTGGTTATTCGTTACACCAATACATTGCACATTATTTTCAATCATAATAGGTGCAACTAATGATAAATCATGACCATACGCATCACCTTTTAAAATGGCGCAAAGAGAGGATTTATCACCTAAAAGTGATTGTACTTTCTTCACATTAAAGTCAAGCGCACTACGTGAAATTTCAATCCATGAGTTATTCACAATGGCAGGTTGAACCTGAGCTGTTTGAACCGCAGATGGATTGTGATTAACCGGTTGTTGGCAAGCAGTGATAACAAAAAGTGGTAACAACGCAAGATATCGAATACCAAAAGACATCTTCTTTTTTCCTTAGTGATTGTGATGTAAACCTATTTTTATAATTAATTAGGTACGAAAATATACACACAGTGAATATTCAATCAGGATAATAGCATTGTTATTCACAAAATAAACATATAAATTCATATAAAAATTTTTGTAAAAAAAACGCCCCAATGAATTAGTTTCAATGGGGCGTTTATGTATCTTAATTTTTAAAACAATCAGCGAACAATAATACCTAACAATATACCGATAACACCAAAGTCTGCATCACTAAATGTGGTATTAGCAATACCGATATCGCCCAGTACTGGTAATAGGAATACAGGTAAGAAGGTAATTAATAAACCTTGAACGAATGCGCCTAAAATCGCACCACGGCGTCCACCCGTTGCATTACCAAACACCCCTGCGGTTGCCCCCACAAAGAAGTGAGGAACAACACCCGGAATGATCACAGTCCAATCTAAGGCATACAGAATAAACATGCCAATAACACCTGCGGCAAAGCTACTTAAGAAGCCCACTAATACCGCATTGGGTGCATAAGGGAATACAACTGGGCAATCTAAAGCGGGTTTGGCATTAGGCACTAACTTATCTGAAATACCTTTAAATGCAGGAACGATTTCAGCAATAACCATACGCACACCTTGCAGAATAATATAAACACCAGCTGCAAAGGTTATAGATTGCATCAATGAGAACATAAACCAGTTTTTACCACCACTGACTTCACGAACAAAAGCATCGCCCGCGAATAAACAGGTAATGATAAAAATAATCCCCATAGTAAAGGCGATGGCAACAGGCGTATCACGTAAAAATAGTAAACTTTTAGGTACATTCATCTCTTCTGTTGAATGTTCTTTATTACCAAATTTACTGCCAATAAAGCCAGCAACGACATAAGAAATTGTGGAGAAGTGCCCTAATGCAACATCATCAGAGCCAGTAATTTTTTTCATATAAGGATGGGCAATGGCAGGGAAAAACACCATTGAAATCCCAACAACTAATGAACCTACCGCAACTAATACTGTGCCTTCTAAGCCTGCTGTTGCCAAAATAACCGCCACCATCATCGACATAAATAATGTATGGTGACCGGTTAAGAAAATAAATTTCCATGGCGTTAAGCGTGCAATTAAGATATTGATCAACATGGCAAAAAACATAATTAATGCCATCTCTTTACCAAAGCTTTTTTGTGCAATAGAGACAATCGCCTCATTATTAGGCACAACGCCTTGAATACCGAATGCATGTTGGAAAATCGTTGAGAAATCACCCAGTGAGTTAATGACAAGACCTGCACCAGCACCTAAAATCACAAAACCCATAATGGTTTTTACGGTGCCTTTAATACATTCTGTAACTGGTTTTTTTTGGGCAATTAAACCAATCAATGCGATCAAACCGACTAAAATAGCAGGCTCTGAAAGCACATCACTCATTAGAAAGCGGAAAAAGTCCATGATAGGCTCCTTATAACGCGCCTAATTCACGTAATGCGACCGAAAGCTTCTCTTTCATCGCCACTTTATCAATCATGTTATCCAGTGAAACAACCTTTCCATTTACCGCTTGTGAATTGAGTTGCTCTGCAATATCACGAGTACCAACATAGATATCACTTGGAGTACCTTTTGCTGATCCCAGATCAACATGATCGACTTCTGCATTCACAGAAAGATCTTTTAGGATACTTTTGATGCTCATTTCCATCATTAAGCTACTACCTAAACCATTTCCACACACAACAGTAATTTTCATGATATTCCCCTTGGTAATTTAAATCGTCATTAATAGTTGTTAATAACGGCTAATACATCCGCTTTGCTTTTTGCATTAAATAGCTTTTGAATATCTGTATCGTTATCAAAAAGTTCAGCTAATTTCACAATGGCATTAATATGGCTATCGTTATCTGTTGCAGCCAAAACAATCAGTAATTTCACCGGATCGTTTTCATCTGCACCAAACTCAACACCTTGCTCAACAATAGTTAAAGCAAGTGAAAGTTGATTAACACCATCTTCGGGACGCGCATGAGGCATCGCAATTCCAGGACCTAATACATAATATGGCCCTATTTTCTCGTGTGATTTATAAATAGCGTCGATATAACGAGGTTCAATACAACCTTTATCAATTAATGGCTGGCACGCCACTTTAACGGCTTCTCGCCAATCGCTAACGTTTGGAACCACTTGTACCACATCTGGTGTTAATAACGTTTTAAGCATACTTGTAACCTCAATAAGACTCTCTTTGAGCTTCGTTATTAAGGATAGTAATCATTAATGGTAGCGCTATCTAGATAGATCATTCGTAATTGTGATAGCGCTATCATTTTAATGAAATGTTAATTGCAGAAA
>JAEYFY010000323.1 GCA_023454395.1 Pseudomonadota bacterium | reverse complement strand
AGGTTAGAAAATGAGTAAATTAAGAGTCGCTATTATTTTTGGTGGTAAATCCACAGAACATCAAGTTTCATTACAGTCAGCAAAAAATATTATTAATGAATTAGATCGAACGAAATTCGACCTTTGCTTAATCGGTATTAATGAACAAGGTCAGTGGCATGAATATTCAGAAACTGACTACTTACTAAATAGCGATAATCCTAAAACTATTTCATTAAGCAAACCTTTAAGAGCGGTTGCTATTATTCCTGGTAGTGTAAAAAACCAATTTATTTCACTTGAAGATGGTCAGGCATTACCTCAAATTGATGTTGTATTCCCAATTGTCCATGGTGCGTACGGTGAAGATGGAACACTTCAAGGCTTATTACACATGATTGATATGCCTTATGTAGGGCCAAATATCATGAGTTCAGCAGCTTGCATGGACAAAGATATTACTAAACGCCTACTTGATGGTGCAGGTTTAGCGGTTGCCCCATTTATTACTATTATGGCGCATCAAATTAATGACATTCCTTACAACGAAATGGTTCGCCAATTAGGGCTTCCTTTATTTATAAAGCCAGCAAACCTAGGTTCTTCTGTAGGAATTAGCAAAGTTAATAATGAAGAAGAATTCAGTGCAGCATTAGAAATGGCTTTTGAATACGATCTTAAAGTAATTGTTGAAAGTGCTATTGTAGGTCGTGAAATAGAGTGTGCTGTTTTAGGTAATGAAGATCCTGAAGTTAGTCCTTGTGGTGAAATCGTATTAAACGATGCTTTCTATGCCTATAACACAAAATATATTGATGAAGACGGTGCTAAAGTTATTGTCCCAGCGGTAATGGATGAAAATACAAGTTTGCATATTCGCCAAGTTGCATTAAAAGCATACCGTGTGCTTAATTGCTTAGGTATGGCTCGTGTAGATGTGTTCTTAACGCAAGATAATCGTGTTGTGATTAACGAAATAAATACACTACCTGGTTTTACCAATATTAGTATGTATCCAAAATTATGGCAGAGTGCAGGTTTAGGCTATCAATCATTAATTACTAAATTAATTGAGTTAGCACTAGATCATCATAGAAAAACGGCTATTTTAAAAACCAAGTGTGAAATTTAATTGATATATAAAAAGTGAGAGCTTGATAAAAATCACACACCTTGATCATCTGTCTTTAACGTTATTACGTTTAAAGAAGGGCGCAAAGCACTCACTTTTGGTTCTCAAAAAACAAAACACGCTAAATAACCCTATTTAGCGTGTTTTATAGTTTTAAAAATATAGTTTTAAAAATATAGTTTTTAAAAGCAAGCTTTTAATTAAGCATATTTTCTGGAGCCAGCAACACAAAAAATAACACCAATGGTGACTAATAACATCAATAAATTGACAGATTCATGAAGCAATACAGCAGCAAAGCCTAACCCAAAGAATGGTTGCAATAATTGAAGTTGTCCTACTGCCGCGATCCCACCTTGCGATAATCCTTTGTACCAAAATATAAAACCAATCAACATACTAAAAAGCGAGACATAGCCTAAGCCTACCCATGCCGAAATACTAATTGTAGCGAGATGTTCAGGCATAAGAATAAAGCTAAGAATAAGCATTGGAGGTAAAGATACAATCAATGCCCAACAGATAACCTGCCATCCGCCTAATGCTCTCGTTAAAGTCGCTCCTTCGGCATAACCTAAACCACAAACGATGACTGACGCTATCATTAATAAATCTGCGCTGAACGATGATGCTCCGCCTTGAGAAATAGCATAGCCCATCACCAATAAACTACCAATAATAGAGAAAAACCAAAAAATAGGGCGAGGCTTTTCGCCACCCCGTATTACCGCAAAAATTGCCGTAGATAACGGTAATAAAGCTAAAAAAACAAGGGAGTGTGCTGAGGTTATTTCTTGTAGCGCAATCGCCGTTAATAATGGAAAACCGACAACAACACCTAATGAGACAACCGTTAATGAAATCCACTGTTTAAAGGTAGGTAGTTTTTCTTTATATAACAGCAACATTGCTAAAGATAATAGCCCTGCAATTGTTGCTCTTGCCGCGGTTAAAAATAAGGGATCAAAACCTAATACAGCCGCTTTTGTTGCGGGTAAAGATCCACTAAAAATCAACATACCTATAAATCCATTTATCCAGCCATTTTTCCGCTCTTTTTGCTTCATTTGTTGCATACGATTTTCCATTTTTATTATGATAAATTTCAATAAAAAACAATTAATTACAATTTTTGCAATAGCAACAGATATATAAAAATCTATTTATATAAAACTTGTATCTACGATGTAACTTGCTGAATTCCATCTTATGGAACACAATTATGACAATCAAATAATTGTCATGGATACAATGTCAATGGTTCAGCCCCGTTATAAGTCTTTAGTTGATAAATTAGCGAGTGAAATACGTATAGGTAAATTATTACCCGGTACGCGTTTACCCACACATCGACATTTAGCCGCAGAGCATAAAATGTCTCTTGCAACAGCAAGCCGTGTCTATGCTGAATTAGAAAGTATGGGCTTGATCATTGGTGAAACAGGGAGAGGAACTTTTGTTCGTGAATTGTCACTTCCGCTAAATCATGGAATAGAAAATCCTACGGCAGCTGATATGTTGGATCTTAATTTCAATTATCCCTCATTGCCTATTCAAGCTGAATTATTACGTACCGAGCTAAAAAGATTATCGACATCAGGCGAAATTGAATCATTACTTCGCTATCAGCCACATAGCGGCAAACTACACGATAAAATCGTGATTTCTCAATATCTTAAAAGTAAAGAAATCACTGTTGAACCTGAAAATATTATTATTACTAACGGCGCACAACAAGGTATCGCGATTACATTATTAAGCGCTTTAAAACCGGGAGATGTTGTAGCGGTAGATGCATTAAGTTATCCCGGATTTAAATTGGCGGCACTCGCTCATCATTTGGAAATATTACCCATTCCCATAACACCTACAGGAACAGATTTAGATAAACTGGAAGAGCTATGCAAAAAAAGGGCAATACGCGCACTGTATTGTATTCCCACACTTCATAATCCAATGGGCTGGGTATTAACATTAAAACAGCGACAACAATTAATTACTTTGGCAAGAAAATATCATTTTATGATCATTGAAGACGCGACTTATGCTTTTCTAGTTAACAAAGCACCACCTTCAATTGTTACCTTAGCGCCAGATATTACATTTTATATTTCGGGATTTTCTAAAAATATCGCTTCTGGGTTAAGAGTGGGGTTTATTGTTGCTCCGACAAACTCTATTTCATCGTTAGAGCGTTCAATGAGAGTAACTACATGGAATACACCGGCACTAATGACTTCCATTGTCTGCCAATGGGTGAAAGACGGGGTTGTTGATAAATTAGAACGTTTATTACGCAAAGATGCACAGCAGCGACAAAAAATAGTGAGTGAGATATTTGAAGGGCTTTCTTATATTCATCATCCAACTTCTTATTTTTTATGGATACCTTTACCTGAAGAAGTTAGAGCCGATAAAATTGTTGCTTCATTACATCAGTTACAAATATCTGTTGCAACCGCGGAACCTTATGCCACAACGCCCAATATTCCTCATGCAATTCGTATTGCACTAGCTTCAATTGATATTAATTTATTGCGTGATGCATTAATAAAAATCAGAGAAATTATTGAGTATCAAATTGATTTATAATGTTTTTACACTTTAACGCCTAAAGAGCAACGCTCATTTAGGCATTATCTACTGTATTGCCCTGATTAGGTAAAATTAATGTTCCAGATAAAGTGTCTATTTTATAAGCAAAACTAATCGGTGTTATCGTAGATGCATGCTCATTCAATTCAAAATCAGAATACTGACCACCACGAATGATTATCACAAAAATAAGAGTGACAAGCCCTAAACAAAACTAAATTGATTTGAAATATTTTTTCATATCTTGAAAAATCTACCATGGGCACATGGACCTGTGAGTATTATAAATTAGACTGGTTAGTCTAATTAATTAAAGTGATTTTATTAAATCTTGCTTAAGTAGGCGCTGACAAAACAAGTTTCTTGTTAAAGTAAGATTGATTAGGTATTTCAATAAAAGTGATTCAATACAAAAAACCAAACAATAGAATATGACTACTATTTTACTTATTTTTTTACAAATGGTATTTATTGTTAAAGAAAAAAGATATTGAGTTATCATTTTTTTAAATTTGTATTAAATAGATATTTTCTCCAAACTAAATATTAGCATAATTGCTCAGAATTAAATATTTTCATCTAAATTGGATTGTTTAAAATAGCGTGTTTTTGTATTGTCCTCACGTAATTGTCATCTAGGAAATTTTGCTAAAATGATAAATAGCTTACTTTGTTTTTATCTTTAAATTAAGTAGTAAAGGAATAAAGTAAATATCTTTAGCGATATTTTTAATCAAAAAAAGGACTGTGTGATGAAAAAACTTATCCTATTCGGTGCAATATCTGGCGGTATACTATTTTGGTCTATACATTTACAAGCAGATAATTTTGATTGTCGAAATGCAGCAACCCAGACTGAAATTAATCAATGTGCATATCAAGATTTTCAACAAAAGGATGAAGAGCTTAACCATGTTTATCAACAATATTACACCAAATTAGATGGTGGTCGAAAAGCTCAGCTTAAACAAGCCCAATTGGTTTGGATTAATTTTAGAGACCTCTCTTGCCAATATGAAGCTGACTATTATCAAGGTGGAAGTTTGGCACCAATGGTATATAGCAGTTGCTTAAAAGATAAAACGAAAGAAAGAATTAGCGACCTTAAAAATTATATTGCTCTATATTAAAGGTAAATTTCAAATCTAAAAAATATAATCACTAAAAATACATTCTTTTTATAATAGTCAAATAAGTATAGTGGTTACCATGAAAATAATTTATATATGATATAAATGTAAATTTTGTATTGTTTTGAAACATAAAACCCCTTGACTAATTACTGTTACAAAGTAGTCTGATGCACAAGTAATAAGCAACAAAGAAGTGAATAAAATGGGTAATATATTAAAACTTGGGCTAGGATTACTTTTTTTATCGTTACCATTTGTTTCAACAGCAACTGATATTCAACTCGAATATGGAGTAAATCTTATCGATTTTAATGGTGATGGTGTTCCTGATGTCGTCGTTAAATCTAGACGAGCATTAAATGATTCAACCTTTGTTGATCTGGTAACTGTTTATATCAAAGGAAGTGATCAAAAAGCTTATATTGTTCCATCCATATATGCTAATGCGTTGAGCCTTTTCAACAATAAGATTAAAGGTACAGATATCACTATCTCTGATTTCAAATTTATTGAGAAAAAAAACCACGTTGTATTGTTAAGCGCTGAAAAAGTAGGAAACAACCTACAAAAAACTACGCCAATCCGCTTTTCAAGTTATTCTATTTTAGAGCATAAAAAAGATGATGAAATTCAGTTTAAATGGCGATTTAATAGCTATTGTGTAACTGAATCATTTTATCTTAGTGTAGAAGATGCGTATTCTGATAATTGTATAGACAAAATCATTAATGAATAAATCTACAATTAAATAACAAACACATCATATTATGATGTGTCCTTTTTTTGTTTTATAAAACAATGTATTGTGAAAATATAAATAATATTCCTTTCTTTATCTGCATTAGGTACTTGTATCATTTCTTGTTCCTTGTTATTAATCTACTGTTAGGATATTTCTTAATCAAAATGATTTTTATGGCGCTGTTTTATCAAAGTCTGTTTAAGAGGGAGATATGAAGGAAATTATTACAGGTTTACTTCTAGCCTCAATATCACTATTTACTGTATCTTGTTCACAAGAAGATACACATAAAGTAAAAGTGGCAATTAATACAGGGCCTGATCAAGTGATTTGGGATGAAGTAATTCGTTTAGCGAAATTAACTGAAGGGTTAGATGTTGAGGTTGTTGCTTTCAATGATTATGTTCAGCCTAATAAGGCATTGAGCGATAAAGAAGTTGATGCGAATGCGTTTCAATCAATTCCTTATCTTCAAGCTCAAATAAAAGAGCATGGCTACCAATTTCATATTGCCAGCAAAACATATATCTTTCCTTTAGCCGCGTATTCTAAAAAAATTAGCGATATAAATGAATTAAAACCTGGTGATGTCGTTGCAATCTCAAATGAAGCTAGCATGAAAGGGCGCGCACTTTTATTACTAGCAGAAAATAATCTCATTACTCTTAATGATAATATTGGTTTCACGCCAACAGTAGATGACATTATCTATAACCCAAAAGAAATCACTTTTGTTGAAGTAGACTCACCTAAGCTTACTGAAGCATTAAATGATCCCAATATCACAATGGTTATAATCAACAATAATTTTTCCTCTCAAGTAGGGCTTATTGCAACTCGTGATGGATTAATCTTAGAAAATAAGAATTCACCTTATGCTAATGTTATTGTGACGCGTGAAGATAACAAAAATGATGAGAATATAAAAAAATTGGTCTCAGTTCTGCATTCAAGGCAAATCGAGTTAAAATTCAAGGAAATGTATAAAGGTGATGCTGTAAGAGCTTGGTAACGTCCCTTAACTTAAAGGTAAAAAGAGACACGCATTCTTTTTATCTTTAAGTTTATCCTACTGTTTTCTCCTTCTTTTTAACTAGAATAATCAACTTTTATTTAGTCAAATCACCTTGATTAAATACCACTCAACGAATAGAACCTTTTATTTAGCGTTATATTTATGCTTAAACTCGATATGTTTATATAACTGCTGGTTTTTATTCTATATAAAACATTCTAACAACATGAATTTTTTTCAGTATGATAAAGATCCTTCATTAAACATAAGAAATAAAAAAATGACTGACACTCAATTGAAAAAACAATATATCGGCGAGCATAAACTATCACCAGAAACACTAATGATGAGTTATGGCTATGATCCATTACTCTCTGAAGGCTCCGTTAAACCACCTGTATTTTTAACATCTACCTTTATTTTTAAAAGTGCAGAAGAGGGTAAAGCTTTTTTTGATACCGTAAGTGGTCGAAAACCTTTACCAGAAGGTGAAAAGGCAGGTTTAGTTTATTCTCGCTTTAATCAACCTAATAGTGAAATTGTTGAAGATAGACTGGCTGTTTATGAAAATACACAATCTTGTGTATTATTTTCATCAGGAATGTCCGCAATTACCACAACATTAATGGCATTAACACAGCCCGGTGATGTTATTTTACATTCACAGCCGCTTTATGGTGGAACAGAGACGTTAATTGCCAAAACACTTGCTAAATTTAGTATCCAAGCCACACCATTTACTGATGGGCTAAACCTTTCACTTATTCAAGAACAAGCAGATAAAGCCAGTCAAAAAGGGCGCGTATCCGTTATTTTTGCAGAAACTCCTGCAAACCCGACTAATTCATTAGTTGATATTGGAGCATTAAAGAACGTTGCTGACCAATTAGAAAAAGCGCAAGGCTATCGCCCTATTATTGTCTGTGATAACACATTACTTGGCCCTGTATATCAGCATCCGATAGAACAAGGTGCTGATGTCTCAGTCTATTCTTTAACTAAATATGTTGGTGGACATTCAGATTTAGTCGCCGGTGCTGCAATGGGATCTCGTGAACTTATTAATCAAATCAGATTATTAAGAGGGGCAATAGGGACACAATTAGATCCTCATTCTTGCTGGATGCTAGGCCGTTCTTTAGAAACGTTACAAATTAGAATGGAAAAAGCCAATCAGAATGCATTATTAGTTGCAGAATTTCTGCGTGAACACGAAAAAGTAAAAGCAATTCATTATTTACCTTTTGCCGATAAAAATTCTGTTGAAGCTCAGGTTTTTGCTAAACAATGTACAGGTGCAGGATCAACTTTCTCATTTGATATTGTGGGTGGTGAAAGTGAAGCTTTCCGTTTTCTTAATGCAATGAAAATTTTTAAACTTGCAGTAAGTCTGGGTGGAACGGAATCTCTAGCTTGTCATCCTGGTTCAACAACGCATTCGGGTGTACCAATAACATTACGACATAGCATTGGCATTCAAGACACAACTATTCGTTTATCTATTGGAATAGAAAATCCACAAGATTTAATTGCTGATTTATCCCAAGCATTAGCAAGTGCTTAATTAAATTGCCTTGTTAATATTAAAAAACACCAGATAATGTGAATTTCACAATCTGGTGTTTTGTTTTAATAGGTCTGTTTTTGGATCTCAACCCACTCCTCTTTAGTTAAGCGACAAATATTTTCAACTTTCACTTCATCTAAAAATTCTGCGTATTGTTCTTCAATAACGTGATGAAATTTAAATCCACACTTTTCTTGTGACTTTTGTGACTTCTCATTATCAGCGAAATAGCCACACCATAAATTATCTAATTCCAGTGTTTCGAAGCTATGCCGACTGATTTCTTTGACGGCTTCTGGTATTAAACCGTTCCCCCAAAATGGCACACCAATCCAATAAGAAACTTCATAATACTTCACCGCAACATGCCATTATGGGTGAAAGTAATATGATGAATGAAATAGGTTATCCTTTACCATTATCCTATATCGTAGTCATGATTTGCTTAGAAGGGAGGGCGATAATCAATATTAGTTTTCAAAAACAGGTGATCAAAGCGAATGATATTCTTATTTTAGGCGATGATATGATGGCAGTTTTGAGTCAAAAATCAGCGAATTTTCGCTTATTCTATTGTTTTCTCGATAAATCTTTTGCTTCAGAAATTGCTTATTCTCTTTCTAATACTTTATTTGCTTTTCTCCATGACAACCCTATTTGCCACCCACATAAAGAACAATATGAAGCCTTAAATAGATG
The DNA here is from genome assembly GCA_023454395.1 of Pseudomonadota bacterium. Lineage (GTDB taxonomy): Bacteria > Pseudomonadota > Gammaproteobacteria > Enterobacterales > Enterobacteriaceae > Proteus > Proteus appendicitidis. The sequence continues at coordinate 59,373 of JAEYFY010000323.1, read as the reverse complement.
GATTCAACAACTAACACATATAGATAACAGTTATTCTGAACACAGAAAATTAATGTTAAAAAATCACTTACAAAATCTCTTTTTTGCTATTACTGAATCAATACCCGCTCATTTCTCTATCGCCAAAAAAGAATTTACTCGTAAAGAAAAGCTCTGTTGGCAGTTTTGGGAATTGATTGGCAAGCATTGTTTAATACATAGAGAGGTGGCTTTTTATGCAAATCAGCTTAACATTACACCGTTCTATTTATCTCAAATAACAAAGCAATTCTTTAATGATGCACCTAAGACTTTGATTAACCGTCAAGTCATCCTTGAAATAAAGGCATTATTAATGCACACTTCGCTGTCGGTAAATGAATTATCAGTGAAGCTCCATTTTGAAGATCCCTCTTATTTATGCCGATACTTTAAAAGAGAAACGGGTAATTCTTTATCTGGTTACCGTAAACAACACCAACGACATATGGTATTTATTGTTCTATTTTTAACTAAAGGAGGCAATTATGTTGAAAAAATATCACTATACAGACCGAGGGAAAATATTTTCTTTAGGTTAAGATTTTTCTTACTTATTAAGAAATTACTATGATTTACTTTACTTCTGATACACATTTTTGCCATTCAAATATCCTCAATCTTTGTGGTCGTCCATTCAATAGTGTTAGCCATATGAATGATACTTTAATTCATAATTGGAACGCTTACGTCTCCGATAATGATGAAATCTACATTTTAGGTGATTTTCTTTATCGAGGAACAGGGCGAGATGCCAATCAAATCTTGCGCCGATTAAAAGGTAAAAAGTACCTTATCCGTGGAAATCATGACAAGTTTCTAGACGATCCGGAATTTGATGCATCTGCATTTGAATGGGTAAAAGATTACTTTGAATTGGATTATAAAAAACGAAAAATTGTGATGTTTCATTACCCTATATTGGAATGGGCTGGTTTTTTCCGTGATTCAATTCATTTATATGGTCATGTACACAATTCACAAAAAGATCCGGCTCAACGTAAACGTTTAGATGTTTTAGGAAAAAATGCAATTAATGTCGGTGTTGATGTCAACGATTTTTTCCCTATTAGCATTGAAACCATACTAAAAAGAACATCGAAATAATCTTATAAAGATATAACCATTATTTAATTCATTGTTAAATAACAAATTTATTAATTTGCCAATGTTGACTAAAATCATCTTATTGGCAAATAAATCACTCTTGAGCCACAAATACGATAATTCCTTGTAATTAATTTCTGCTAATTTCAAAAGCATAAGAAAAAAGATCAACAACAAAGGTAATTATTGTGAGCCATAAACTGCCTCCTTATATCACAACAGATGCTAACCAAGCTGTTGCTTCTATCGCTTATCGCTTAAATGAAGTTATTGCTATTTATCCCATAACACCTAGCTCTACGATGGCGGAATATGCTGATCGTTGGGCAGTTGCTCACCAGCCCAATCTTTGGGGGGATATACCTCGATTAATGGAAATGCAATCCGAAGGCGGCGCGATAGCAACAGTTCATGGTGCATTACAAACAGGTGCGTTAGCCACCACATTTACCTCATCTCAGGGATTATTATTAATGATCCCATCACTTTATAAAATAGCAGGGGAATTAACGCCTTTTGTATTACATGTCGCTGCACGCACTGTCGCAACACATGCATTGTCTATTTTTGGTGATCATTCGGATGTAATGGCAATACGACAAACGGGCTGTGCACTACTTTGCGCCAATAGTGTGCAAGAAGCGCAAGACTTTGCGGTGATTGCGCAGATAGCAACACTCAATAGCCGTATTCCATTTGTTCATTTTTTTGATGGATTTAGAACATCACATGAAATGAATAAAATAATGTCCATTTCTGATGATGAACTCAAACAGCTTATTCCATACTCTGCGATTGAAGCTCATCGCCAACGTGCATTATCGCCAGAATCACCTGTAATAAGAGGAACTTCCGCCAATCCTGATACTTATTTTCAAGCTAGAGAAGCCTCGAATCCTTGGTATAACAGTGGTTATCAACATGTTGAAGAGGCAATGAATTTGTTTGCCAAAGTGACTGGGCGTACTTATCAGCCATTTGAATACTATGGACACCCTCAAGCTACACGAATTATTGTTCTAATGGGTTCAGCCGCGGGTCCTTGTAAAGAAGTTATTGATATGCTCAATGCGCGAGGCGAGAAACTCGGCTTACTTTGCGTACACCTTTATCGCCCATTTTCGGCGCGCCATTTTCTTGATGCTATTCCAAATTCAGTTGAGTCTATTGCTGTTCTTGATAGAACTAAAGAGCCTGGCGCACAGGCTGAACCTCTCTATCTTGATGTTATTACGGCATTTGCCGAAGCCTATCATCAAGGTGAACGTGAAATATTGCCTCTGACTATTTCTGGTCGTTATGGGTTATCTTCAAAAGAATTCGATCCAGATTGTGTTATGGCTGTGTTTAAAGAATTACAGCAATCTAAACCTAAACGTCGGTTCACTGTTGGTATCTATGATGATGTAACACATTTATCAATTATGCCTATGGATGCCAAATTACCTGAACATCATAAACTTAGCGCACTCTTTTATGGATTAGGTAGTGATGGTTCTGTTTCTGCGACTAAGAATAATATTAATATTATTGGTAACAACACACCGTTATATGCCCAAGGCTATTTTGTTTATGACTCAAAAAAAGCAGGTGGATTAACTGTTTCTCATTTAAGGATCAGTCAAACGCCTATTAACTCAACTTACCTCATTAAACAGGCTGATTTTATTGGTTGTCACCAATGGCAGTTTATTGATAAATACCAAATTGTTGAGAAATTAAAAGTAGGGGGCACACTTCTATTAAATACCCCTTATTCAGCGACAACCGTTTGGGCTAAATTACCTCAAGAAGTTCAAGCGCTACTTATTGAAAAAGAAGCGCGCATCTATGTTATTAATGCTTATAAGATTGCGCGTGAATGCCAATTAGGTGCACGAATTAATACCATAATGCAAACAGCATTTTTCCACTTAACATCTCTTTTCCCTGCCGAAAAGATAAATGATTATCTGCATCAGACAATTATTAAAAGTTATCAAAATAAAGGCGAAGCATTGGTTAATGCAAACTTAATGGCGATTTCACAAACATTGTCTGCGTTAGAGCGCATTCCTGTGGGAGCTGTATTAACCGAAAGCCCTTATAAATCCCCGATTGTTGCTGATAATGCACCTGATTTTGTCAAAACAGTCACAGCCATGATGATAGCAGGGCTTGGTGATAGTTTACCTGTTTCGGCATTTCCACCTGATGGCACATGGCCAACTGGCACAACACAATGGGAAAAACGTAATATTGCTGAATTTATTCCTGTCTGGAAACCGTCATTATGTACACAGTGCAATTATTGCGTTGCCGCTTGTCCTCATGCTGCCATTCGCGCAAAAGTGACCAAGCCTAGCCTGTTAGAAAATGCGCCAACAACCCTTGAAAAACTTCCTGTAAAATCTCGTGAAATGAAAGGGTTAGACTATATTCTACAAGTTGCACCTGAAGATTGTACTGGCTGTAACTTATGCTATGAAGTTTGCCCAGCCAAAGACAGACAAGATCCAAATATCAGGGCGATCAATATGATTGAAAAGCTTGGTGTATTAGAACAAGAAAAACAAAACTTCAACTTTTTCAATCAATTATCTGATTTACATCCTTCTGAATTAGAAAAAATAGATATCAGAACATCACAATTAATTACGCCACTATTTGAATATTCAGGTGCATGTTCTGGCTGTGGTGAAACCGCCTATATTAAATTATTAACTCAGCTTTATGGCGATGAATTATTAATTGCAAATGCCACAGGGTGTTCATCTATTTACGGCGGTAATCTTCCAACTACACCCTATACCACAAATAGAGAAGGTAGAGGTCCCGCTTGGGCTAACTCCTTGTTTGAAGATAATGCCGAATTTGGTTTAGGTTTTCGTCTCACTTTAGATCAACATAAAAAACGTGTTGAGCGCTTATTAAATCGATTTGCAACAGAAATACCCGCTTCGCTTTATCAAACGTTGACTGATACGAACAATTCTAATCAGGATAAACGCAATGGAATTAATGAGCTATCCACCTTATTAGGTCACAGTAGTGATCCACTAGCCAAAGAGTTACTCCATGATGCGCACTATTTAATGCAAAAGTCTGTATGGATGGTTGGCGGTGACGGTTGGGCTTATGATATTGGTTTTGGCGGGCTTGATCATGTATTGAGTAGCGGTGAAAACGTTAATGTACTGGTGTTAGATACACAATGTTATTCCAATACGGGTGGGCAACAATCTAAAGCAACCCCAATGGGCGCTATTACTAAATTTGGTGAGGATGGAAAAAACAAAGCTCGCAAAGATTTGGGGATCACCATGATGATGTATGGCAACATTTATGTTGCTCAAATCGCTATTGGCGCTCAAATGAACCAAACTATTAAAGCCATTCAAGAAGCGGAGGCCTATCAAGGACCGTCACTGATTATTGCTTATAGCCCTTGTGAAGAGCATGGTTATGACTTGGCCTTTAGCTATGAACAAATGAAGCAACTGACTGCATCAGGTTTCTGGCCTCTCTATCGGTTTGATTCTCGCCGTGAACAAGAGGGTAAAAATTCGCTAATGTTAGATTCCAGAGTCACTAACCAAGTCGCTTCTGCGGTGTTAAATAAAGAGCAACGTTTTAATCGGCTATTTAAAATCTATCCTGATAAAGCAATGGCATTAGCGGATCAAGCACAACGTAATATTGAGAAGAAATATGCTTTACTTAGTCTATTGGCAGAGAAAGCATAAAGTCAAAGACTGAATAAACTATAAATCCCGCTCTGCTAAAAATCATAACCCCCGTAAAACAGGGGGTTATGATTTTATTAATACCCAATATATTAAACAGATATCATTTTATTTCGGCTGGCATTCATACCTTGGATCATACAAAACCAAGCCAATGCAGAAACGACCATTAAAATAGTGAATAAAGAGGCTGGTGGAAATGCAGTTAAAATAAAACCACTAACAAGTGGATTAAGCGCAGCACCTAACCAACCGAGTGACTGTGCCGAGAAATAACTGGCTTTCATTCCTAACGGGGCAATATTATCAATCATCATATACTCACCAGGCGCATAAATTAATTCACCAAAGGTAAATACCGCGATAGCTAATGCCCAAAAGATTAGATTATCGCCAGCAAATATAAAACCAAGTAAGCCCAGCATAAAAAATAACGTACCCAGTGTCATTAATTTACGAAGTCTTTCGGCTGTAACATGCTTACCGACAATATATTGTAGAGAGACAACAATGGCCGCGTTTACAGGTAATACAACCGCAATAACAGACTCTGCTAATTTTGCATCGTACACCACTAAAATATATTGCGAAATACACGATGCAAAAGAGCCAAATGTTAATGTTCCGAAAAAAGTTGAGAGCACAAACCAACTCAATGCTCTGTCTTTTAGCATTATTTTCGGGTCCCATTTCACACTATTTTCTTCATCTGTATTCACCATTTTTGAGCGTTGAACAAAAACCTGGATCATAAATAGTGGCAATGTTGCAGAAATAGCCGCAAGCCAGAAAGGTAGTTGTGTCCCATACATTAATAATAAGGTGCCGATAGGGGGACCCACCGTCCATCCCATATTGATAAAGGTATAGTTTAAAGAGAATATTTTAGGCTTTGCTGAAACCGATAAGGTTTCAGAAAAATACGCTTTTAATACGGTTGAAAACACTAAATAAGAGCAGTTAATCACAGAGAAAAAGATAACGACTAAAATAGTGCTATGGACAAGAGGGATTGCGGCAAATCCAAAAATAAACGTTAAAATTGCCAATATCATATAACGTTTTTTCTCAAATTTATCAGCAAGCATGCCAAAGCCAAGGCTGAAAAAAATTCCCGTTGTTAATGCAATAGACATGGCAATACCAATATCATCGACGGGTAATTGATACTCTCGTGACAAATAGATTGCCATAAACGGTAATGTTGCACCTCTTCCGATAGTAAGAAGAAGTGATGAAAATAGCAGAGCAGTTGTTGAGCGTGTTTTTTTTGAGAACATATTATCTTTATTCTAATTATTTGTATTTTATGGAGTATTTTATTATTCGTGCGATTTTTTACGGGTGAAAAAAGAACAAATTCGCACTGTATATTAATACATGACTTAGTAATTACTGTATAGCGTAAAATTAGAAAAAAAGCTCTTTTTGATCTTGTTTTTTTCTTTTCTGATCTTGTAGTAATGTTTAATTATCCCATTTTTGATAATAGTGTTTATCAAATTCCTCTCTATCAACACATTGTTATTTTTTCTAAACTGAATCAATTACTGTTTTATTTACTGCATTAAATCTGAGGTCGTTATGTCTTTTATTCATCTTGAATTTGAAAAACCTATTGTTGAATTAGACGAAAAAATAGATGCATTGCTCACCTTTAAGCAATCTCAAGATGAACCAACAGGGATTAATTTAGATGAAGAGATCGCACGTTTAAGGCAAAAAAGTCTTTCGCTGACAAAATCTATTTTTACTGATTTAGGTGCTTGGGAAATTGTGCAACTCGCTCGTCATCCCATGCGCCCATATACCCTTGACTATATTAAAGCGGTTTTTACTGATTTTCAGGAGTTGGCGGGTGATAGAGCTTACGCTGATGATAAAGCGATTGTTGCGGGTTTAGCGCGTTTAGACAAAATGCCTGTCATGGTGATTGGGCAACAAAAAGGGCGTGATACCAAAGAGAAAATTCTGCGTAATTTTGGTATGCCATCACCAGAAGGTTATAGAAAAGCATTACGTTTAATGAAAATGGCAGAGCGCTTTCATCTACCTGTTATTATTTTTATTGATTCTGCTGGGGCTTATCCTGGTGTCGGTGCTGAAGAACGAGGACAAGCAGAAGCTATCGCTCGTAATATTCTTGAAATGTCACGATTAAAAACACCTATTATTTGCACTATTACTGGTGAAGGATTTTCTGGAGGTGCGCTCGCTATTGGTGTAGGTGATAAAGTGAATATGCTGCAATACAGTACTTATGCAGCTATTTCGCCAGAAGGGTGTGCTTCTATTCTATGGAAAAGTTCCGATAAAGCACCAATTGCAGCAGAAACCATGGGAATGACAGCACCTAAATTACAATCATTAGGTATTATCGATGCCATTATTCCAGAGCCATTAGGTGGCGCTCATCGTGATCATCAACAAGCTGCAGAATTTCTTAAACAACAGCTATTAACTGACTTAGCCTTGTTAAAAAGTTATTCAACCGAAGAACTCCTAGATAAACGCTATCAAAAACTCATGTCTCACGGTTACTGTTAATTATTAACGAGTGAAAAGAAAATGAATGATACACTGCCTATATTGAGTAATAGAAATACAGTAGGCAGTGAATTATTTATGCAAATCGATCTTAATTTATTACGTATTTTTTCTGCCGTAGCAGAGCAAGGGCAATTTGCAGCCGCCGCTCGGCTATTATCTATGCCTACTTCAAATATCAGTCGTGCAATTAAGCAACTTGAACAACAACTTAATTGTAAACTTATTGATAGAACAACTCGAAAAATGCGCCTTACTGAGCAAGGAAAAATCCTCTATCAGCAAGGAACAAAAACCTTAACTGAATTAGACAATGTTGTAAGCAATATCACCAGTGATGGACCATTAACTGGCACTTTCCGTTTAACGATCCCAAGTGAATATGGTAGTGAACTACTTGGTGATATTTTGGCTGATTTTGCTGCACTTCATCCTAATTTACTGATCCAATGTGATACCCAATTAATGCCAAGAAATATCATCGATGATGATATTGATTTACTATTAACTTTTCACCGTGGAAATTTAGCGGATAGTAGCCATCACTCACGCTTAATTAAATCATGGCGCAGTATTGTTGTGGCATCTAATGAATTATTAGAAAAAACAGGAATACCTACACATATTGAACAGTTAAGCAAAATGCCTTGTATTTCTAGTTTAAGCGCCTTAGAAGGGCAACCCTGGATATTTATGGATGAAGATAAAAAACCAATCAGGGTAACCATTAATAGTAATTATCGAGTAAACAGCGCCATATTGGCAAAATCAGCAGTATTAAAAGGATTAGGATTTGCTATTTTAGCCGAGCATTGCTGCCTTGATATGATTAAAGAAGGGAAGTTACGAGCTATTGAGTTTCCTCAACAACCCGCAACGATTAATTTAGTAGCAATATATGCAACTCGCAGTAAGCTCTCACGTAATATAGAGTCTTTTCTAGAATTTTTATCTCAGCGTTTATAAACTTTAATCTGTGATTTGTTGAGTAAGTGCCTTATGTTTTGCTTTAACAGGAAAGAGCACTATAAATAAAGTCACAAAACATGAGATCCCCGCAGTCGCAATTGCATAAGCAAACCCCGAATTAAATGCCTCTGGTAACAAAGTGATAAACCCTTTGTCTAAACCATTTGTCGTATTTTCAGTCACCAAACTAACAATATCGATATAATTTACAGATATTCCCAATACTTGGCTTTGGATCACCATATAATGAATTGCTTGTTGCACCATCAATGTACCTAATAAAGCAATTCCCATTGTCATACCGGTTTGTCTTAATGCATTCATGGTTGCAGACGCCATACCAGAACGAGACGGTGGCACACTTTTCATCACTAAAGCACCTATTGCGGGTGTTGATAATCCCATTCCAGCGCCTAATACAAACAGATAGCTTCCTGTTATTCCATAGTGGCTATTTGTTGCTAATGTCGCTAATAGACAAGAAGAAATAGCGATAAATAAGAAACCACAGATCATGAGTTTCCTAACGGAGAAATAAGAAGAGAATCGTCCAAAAGACATAGAAAACAGCGCCATTGCAATAAATTCTGGTGCCATTCTCCATCCCGTTTCTAATGCACTCCAACCTTGTGCTTTTTGCAAAAAGAAAGCGATAAAAAATACATTGCTGTATGTAGCAAAACCCAAGGTAAAAGAAGAAAGGTTATATTGAAAGAATGTACGATCTTTAAATAAGGTCAGTGGTAATAAAGGGCGTTCAACACGTTTTTCTATCATGACGAAAAGGGCAAGAAATATAATCCCCGCAATCAGTGTTGATACTGTTCTATAATGTGACCAACCCACAGAGCCAGCTTCAATCAAACCATAAGTCAGTGATCCTAATCCCAACATACTGGTTAATTGACCAAAGGGATCTAAAGCAACATTTTCAGGATCAGCACTCTCACTTAATCCATACCAACCTAATAAAACGGTAATAATGCCAATAGGAATATTAATAAGAAATATGCTCGCCCAACCACTAGCATGAACTAAAACACCCCCTAAAATAGGACCAATGATAAGCGACAATGCACTAACAGAAGACCATATTCCGATGATACGAACTCGCTCAATATCAATAGGAAAAGCATGAGTAATTAAAGACAATGCGCCCGGAATAAGTGCAGCAGCGGCAATACCTTGAATAATACGACCAAGAATTAATATTTCATGTTGCTGTGCAATTGCACAAATTACTGATCCTAACGTGAAAATAATCACGCCCCATAGCCACACTTTTTTTCGCCCAAAGCGATCACTTAAAGGACCTGATGACAAAATACAGGCTGATAAACAAAGCGCATAAGCATCCACAATCCACTGCAAGGTTGCCATATCAGCATGTATATCATTTTGAATAGTTGGCAGAGCCACATTCACGATACTAATATCGAGAGTTGCCATAAAAGTACCTAAACAAATGGCACAGATAAGTGACAGTCGTTTTAAATAAGTCATAAGCTTTATTGCCTTAATGATGAATAATATTAGCATAATAATACTCGACTGACCGTCGGTCAATGGTTATTGATAATGAGTTTCATTTATCATCATTGTGAGTCGCTTTAATATAGAGTACTCTTTACCAGCGACTTTGAGGGAGATAAGCAATGTCATTAGAAGAACAAACCACAGATAAACCGAGAACAAAACCCGCAGAGGTTCGTTTAGAAGAGTTAATGAATGCGGCAGAAGCGTTATTTCTTGATAAAGGTTTTGATGCTACAACCGTTAGCGATATCGTAAAAAAAGCAGGGGTAGCAAAAGGAACGTATTATCACTATTTTTCTGCCAAAACAGACGTTCTTGATGCACTCAGAACACGTTATATGGATTGGTATTTAAATAAAATAGATAACGCAATGGACGCCTGCTCACAACAAGATCACCGTGAAAAATTAAAACAATGGTGTGAAATCAGCGTTATTGCTTATGTTGAGAAACAAGAATTACACGATATGCTTTTTCATCAAGTATTTCATCAAAGCAGCAATATTCATGAAAATAGAGCATTACAACAAATTCAAACACTGTTAATTTCGGGTACAGAAAATAAAACGTGGCACGTTACACAACCGGAATTAACCAGTACATTGATTTATCATGGTATGCATGCTGCGGTTGATAATTTAGGTCATAGCGAAGAATATACCGCAAAAACATTAGGTAATATGTTATATCAGCAATTTACTCAATTACTAAAATAAGCCAAATCTTATCGTGACAGTGTCACGATATTAATTTTCTAAAAGAGAAAAGGGTAATAACTAGCTATTACCCTTTTTATTTATTCTGCTGAAATACGTAAGCTGTTTAATAACGTATCTAATGTTGATTTGGCTTGTTTTAGCTCAGTTTCACCATCAAGACTGTTTGCTATCCATAAAGCCGTGGCTTCTAAGCTACCATAAATAAATAGAGCCAACATTTTTGAGTCAGACTCTACCAGTATTTTATTCTCGATAAGTTTATCAATCATATTACTCATAGAGATTACACAATGAGTCGGTAGTTCAGTCAGTTTATCACTTAAAACAGCCCTTGAATCTCGCATAATAATACGCTGAATTTCAGGCTCTAAAGCCATTTCTAAATAGGTATGACAGCGCATTGAAAATGCCAACCAAGGATCATCAATGGTATCTGAGATAGCCTGCAAACGAGCATCCATCTCTGTATCTATTTGTGCAACAACAGCAGATAACAATCCTTTTTTATCGCCAAAATGGTGATATAACGCTCCTCGCGTTAAACCTGCTTGTGCGGTTAAATCATCCATCGATGCTTCTGCATAACCTTGTTCACAAAAGACTTTTCTTGCGGTTTCTAGCAATAATAGCCGTGTTTCTTCCATTTCAGCACGAGTACGCCTAGCCATTTTCTCTCCTTTTTAAAATATACATACGTATTGTTTGTATATTTACATTCAGTTCGTATGTATATATGATTTATACATACGCTATGTATGTATTATCTTGAACCCTTGTAAAAATGGCAAGGGTAAACATAAGGAAAACTATGATAAGTACTTATCAAACGCTATTTAGCTATAAAGGAACCGTATCTTTTACTTTGGCTGGAATGATAGCTCGATTACCGTTACCCATGATGGGTATTGGTATCATTATGATGATTTCACAAATCACAGGCAGTTATGCATTAGCGGGTACAATTTCTGCTAGTTTTGTTTTTACTTATGCTGTGTTATCGCCTCAAATATCACGCCTAGTCGATACTTATGGGCAATCTAGAATTTTACCTCTATTCACATTAATGAGTGTCATTGGAATAGGGGGAATGCTATTGGCAACATGGTTACAGTGGCATATTAGTTTATTATTTATTTTCGCGGTACTAATTGGATTTATGCCATGTATTTCCGCTATGGTAAGGGCGAGATGGACGACAATTTATAAAGAAGATGATCGTTTACAAACCGCATATTCATTAGAAAGTGTATTTGATGAAGTGACCTTTATTCTTGGTCCCCCCATTTCTGTCACATTAAGTGTCGCTTTTTTTCCACAAGCAGGATTATTAATGGCGGCTATTTTTCTTATTATTGGTGTATTATTACTCGTTTCACAACGCAATACAGAACCCGCAATAAAATCAATATCTTCTGAATTAACACTTTATAAAACACAATCTGTGATCCGCTTTTCTCTCGTAAAAATCTTAACTGTTATTATGATTTTTATGGGGGCAATTGTAGGCACCATTGATATCTTTAGTGTGGCTTTTGCTAATATTCAAGGAGCGCCCATCGGTGCCAGCCTTTTATTATCAGCTTATGCCATTGGCTCTTGTTTTGCTGGTTTGTTTTATGGCACGCTAAAGTTATCAACACCATTGCATCGCTTATTATGTTTAGGTGGTATCGCAACTTTTCTCACTATTTTACCTCTTGTTTTTGTCGGTTCTATTTATAGCTTAAGTTTTGTCGTATTAATTTCAGGAGTCTTCTTTGCTCCCATGATAATCGTGACAATGTCACTTATTGAGAAAGTTGTGCCAGAAAATCAGCTTACTGAAGGAATGACATGGTTACTTGCAGGGCTAAATGTAGGTACGGCAATTGGGGCGACATTAACAGGGCAACTCATTGATTATTCTGGTGTTCAAGCGGGTGTATGGATTGCCATTGGCGCAAGTGCTTTAGTGATGTTCATTGCATTTATTGGCTTTAAACGCATAAATAATTACAACAATAAGATTTAAGCATAATCAATAATAATTAAAGCCTAAGAATATCAGCAAGATTAATGTTGATATCTTAGGCTTTTTTTAATCAGCGATTACGATTTAACAGCATTAAACAAAGGAAATAGCTACCTCCTAAAATTGCCACTAAAGTTCCTGCGGCAATTTGTGCAGGATAAATCAATATTTGCCCAAGCCAATCAGCCCAAACCATTAAAGTCGCACCAATTAATCCCGAAAGAATTAATTGTGATTTTATTTTTTGAGCGCCAATTAATACCGCCATATGAGGGGCGACTAAGCCAATAAAGGCGATAGGGCCAACGGTTGATGTAACTAATGCACATAACAGAGAAACAATGATCAGTAAAATAATACTTGCTTGTGCTGTATATAATCCTCGCGCTAATGCAAAGCTTCGACCGATAGATATTAATGCCAACCATCGAGTGAGTAATAAAACAACGCCCACAATAAAGATGATAGCTAATGCAAAATAAATAGCTTGTTGCTCTGTTACGCGATAAGTAGAGCCTGATAACCACAATAATATTTTATAGCTACTTAACGAACCTTTCGCTAAGAAAAACTGAATAAAAGCCTCTAAACTCGCGGTTAATGCAATACCTGTTAAGATCAAGCTGGCAGGGGCATATTGGTGTCTTTTACCCAACACTAATAAGATAATCATAACCACACCGCTTCCTAATAACGCGGTTCCCCATTGTGATGTTTGTAAAGTACTTCCCAGAATTAAGCTAGAAAATACTAAAGCGAAAGTGGCACCAGATGAAACACCTAAAATATCGGGGCTGGCTAACGGGTTATAAATTAAACGTTGTAAAATAACGCCAGCAATAGCCAGTGCAACACCAGCAAAGAGTGCTGTTAATAGGCGAGGAAAACGTAAAGCCCCTTGATAAACAGAAGGTACTTCCCAAAACCATTGGCGCTCATTAATATGAATAAACAGGGTAAGCGCTAATCCAAGCATTAATAATGCAGTTATTCCTATAACCGTATAATTTGATAGTTTTTTAGTTTGAGAAATAATTGAAATAGAAAGCTGATCTGGAGCTTGCATTTTCTTACGACTAAACCAAATTAATGCAGGCGCGCCAATAGCGGCAGCGGTAACACCACTTGGAATAACCGTATTAAGCCACTGGCCAGCCCATATTGCCAAGCTATCCGTAATAAGCAATAAACATATTCCCATTAGACCGCTGGCAATAAGTTCTTGGCGAGCAGTTCTTGCGCCTAATGTTCTTACAATATTAGGTGCAAGTAATCCGATAAAGCTAATCACCCCAACAACGGTAATAGAGACAGAGACTAACCAAGTACTTAATATAATAAAAAAGGCAAATGCAGGTAAAACAGATAATCCTCGAGCCGTCGCGCCTTCATGACCCAAACGTAATAATGTAAGAATACGAGGGGCAAAAATAAAAATAAGTAAAACAGGGGCGATCCGAGGTAATAGCCAAAAAAACGGTTCCCAGCCATCTTGAGCCAAATCTCCGGCTCCCCACATAAATATATTTTGAGCGAATTGAGCGTTTAATGTCACTAATGCCGTTGCAATAGCACCTAATAAAATATTGACCACCATACCTGAAACAACTAAAGGTAAGCCGGTCATATTGCGAATTCCTGCAATAATAATTACCAGAGAAAAGGCTAATAAAGCCCCCATTGTTGCGGCTACTGCACTATAATCTGCAACCAAGCCTGTGAACCAAATATTAACGATCACTAGGGCTAGCCAAGCACCTGATGAAGTGCCTAAGGTTAAAGGAGACGTTAAATTATTTTGCGTTAATTGCTGCATTAAACTGCCAACAACACCAAATAAACCGCCAATAACAACCGTCATGGCTAAACGTGGTAATTGCGCATGTAAGAAAAAAACATCCGCAAAAGGCATTGTTGTGGCTGAATGAGTCAATAAATATAGTTGGCGAGATAAAGAGAGAGAATTATCAATTTGTAAGCTGATAATGCTTAATAAGATGATCGCCAAAAAATAGAAAGTATATTGCTTAATTTTCATTATTCGGTGCCATATCTAATAAGCTTTCTGTAATTGCATCTGCCATTAATGTTAACGAAGTCATCCCTCCATAATTCCAGACAGGCTTGACTGAATGAAAATGCCCATTTTGTACAAATGGCATCGCTTTCCATAATACCGATTTTTGCAGCTTACTTTCATCAGGAAAAGGCAACATATAAAGGACATAACCATGTGTAATCTGTTGCAATACATTCATTCTTCGTTGATCAATCCCCCAAGGTTGAGGAGGTAATGATATTGCTGATTTCAGCCCCAGCTTATTTATCACATATTCAGTTGTTGAGTTTTCAGTATATAAAAAGACGGAGGTGAGCGTAGAAAAACGGATCACTTCTACTTCAGGTAATGTGATAAATGCTTGCTGTAACTTTGCTTTTAATTGCGCAAAAGTCGCATTCATTTCATCTAATTTTTGCTGTGCGAGAGCTTGTTTTCCCAAAAGTGAAGCAAGGGTATTAAAATGCGCTAGAGCAACTTGTGCCGCATTATCTTGGCGAGAAAAATTAGGTAAATAAATCACCGGGGCAATAGTTTCTAATACAGGTAATAAGTCTTGTTGGGAGCTTGACGCTAAAATAAGATCGGGTTTTAACGTCGCTATTTTTTCTAAATTAGGCTCTGCTCGCATTCCGACTTCTTCAATAGAATCTGGTGCAATAGGGTGAGCAACCCATTGGTTATAACCTGCAATTTCAGTTGCCCCTACGGGGATAACGTCGAGTGTTAATATTTGTTCAAGTAAATCCCAGTCTAAAACAATAATACGTTGCGGTATGTTAGAAGCCTTTTCATTATTATTTTGAGCTGCATTTGCTGTGGGAATAATGAATAAAATAACTAAACACAAGGACAGTAAATTAACTATTTTTTGTAATACTACACGCATACCACTGCCACCTTATGTTGTTGTGAACCTTTATTATCAGGGTGCTCAATCAGCTTAATCGGTGTTTCATAAAGTGCAGAAAGTCTTTTATCATCAAAAAGTAATGACGCTTCACCTTCAAACGCAATTTTGCCTTTTTTAAGCGCGATGATATGAGTGGCATAACGTAAGGCAAGGTTAAGATCATGCAAAATAACAATAATACCAACGTGCTGAGTTTGATTTAATTCACTCAACAATTCCATAAGTTGATATTGATGATGTATATCTAATGCTGATGTTGGTTCATCTAAAATTAAAATAGGTGATTGTTGAGCGAGTAACATGGCAACCCAAGCCCGTTGACGTTCGCCACCCGATAAATTATCAGCCAGCGTATCAGCAAAAGGAAGTACTCCCGCTTTTTCCATCGCTATTGTGATAATTTCATCATCTTTTTTATTCCAACGCCCTAATGTTCCACGCCAAGGAAAGCGACCTAAACGCACTAATTCTCTGACAGTTAATCCAGCAGAAGCAGGGAGTTTTTGGGGAAGAAAGGCGATTTGTTTAGCCAGATCACGAGGCTTATAATGTGAGATATTGCTGTTATTTAGTGTAATAGATCCACTATCTGGAGCTTGCTGGCCCGATAACAAACTGACTAAAGTCGATTTACCGGAGCCATTATGACCTAGCACAATGGTTAGCCCTAGATCTGAAATGCGCAGTGAGGGGATTGATAGAATAGTGCGTCCACCGCGATCCATTTGAATATTTGAGAGTTCAAACATGGTCACTCATTTATAAAATGATATTCCGCCTTTTATTGTATGGTTAACAACAAAAGGCGGAATAATAAAGAAAATTACCAGCGATATTTAGCATTCAATAAAACAGAACGAGATTGCCCGTAATAGCAGTAATAATCACAGCCAGAGAGATACTCTTTATCAAGAATATTGTTGATATTTAACTGTAATTGCCACTGTTTATTGAAATTATAAATTGCAGCCATATCCCATAATGTTGCACTAGGTACTGTTAAATCACTGCTCTTAGGATTATCTTTAGATTTACCTAAATAACGAACGCCTGTTCCTAAAGTTAAATCTTGAGTTCCCGTAATTGGAATAGTGTAACTACCCCAAGCAGAAGCAGTATGTTTAGGAATTAAGCCTGCTTGTTGTTTGCCTTTATTACCCGTGTCATCGGTTTGCATATCGGTATAAGTGTAATTGGCTTTTAACGCTAAACGCTCTGTTAATTGCATTTCACTTGTTACTTCAATACCTTTTGACGTTACTTTACCGGTTTGTGTTGAAACAAAAGTTGTTGGATTTGCAACCAGTGCATTCTTCTGTGTGATATCAAACCAAGCAATATTAAAGTAACCATCTATAAAATCAGGTGTATATTTTATCCCTGCTTCAATCTGGTCACCTTTTAATGGTTTATACAGATCATGAGTCGCAGGATCGATAGTGCTCATCACCTCAAAAGACTCAGAATAACTCACATAAGGCGATAGACCATTATCCGCTAAATACATTAATCCTGCATTGAGGCTAAATTCGCTATCAGTGCGTGATTTATCCTCATTTTTTGCTTTGGCTCTATTTTCTGTTTTTACCCAGTCTTGGCGTACACCCGCCATGGCAATCCAACGACTATCAAATTTGGTTTGATACTGTGAGTAAAGGCTATATTGTGTTTTATCAATAGTGCGATTGACATTATCAGCAGGGTTGAGAGGAATATAGTTACCGTAAACAGGGTTCCACGGATTAATCTTGCTAAAGCTGTAATTATCTTGCTCATCACCTTTGGTTTGGTGATATTGCAATTCAGCACCCGCTAATAACGTATGTTCGAAATTATCCGTATCCCATTCACCAACAACATTATTATCAAAAGAAATGCTTTGGTTTTTACCATCACGGAAAACAACGCCACGATTCAGTTCTGTTGCTGTAATATCTGAATTAGGGAATGCATAAACACTACGCAATAACAGATCGTTATAACCATAATTTAAACGTTGAGAAAAACGCCAAACATCATTGAGATTACTTTCTAATAAATAGCCTGCTGAAATTTGGGTACGTTTATATTTATCGTAGCCTGGTTCACCTAAGTTAGTTGACGGTTTAATTTTACCAAAAGGAGATGAAATTAATGTACCGGCAGCAGGGAAGAAAGGATTGGTTGGTGTGCCATCATCATGCAAATAAGTTGCCATGAAGGTTATTGCTGTATCGTCGGTCAGATTAATCGCAACACTTGGCGCAAGGTAAATACGCTCATTATCAGTGTGAGATAATTCTCCATCTGACTTTTTCATTAGTCCAACAAGACGATAACGCACACGTTTATCATCCGTTGTACTTGAAACATCAAAGCCTAGCCCACGTTGGTCATTATTTCCGACTTCAAGAAATACTTCATTTTGAGGCTTAAAGCTGGGTTTCTTTTGTACGACGTTAACCGCACCACCGGGTGTTGATTCACCAAATAATACTGCTGATGCACCTTTTACCACTTCAATTTGTTCAAAGCCATAAGGCTCCAGTAGCCATGTATAATAACCATCACGAAAGAGACGACTATTATCTAAATAAGTGGCAGCTTCGAAACCACGTACGCGAAGCCAGTCAGTATCGTTATCAGCACCAAAAGGCTGAGAAACAACACCAGAGGTATAACGTAAGGCTTCATCAAGCTTTTGAGGAGCATGTGTTTCGAGATCTTTTTGGGAAATGACAGAAACGGATTTAGGCGTTTCTTGCAAACTGGTATTTACTTTTAGAGCCTGAGCGCTAACGACAAGTTTCTCAACTTGTTCCGTTTTTGCTGTTTCTTCTGCAAAAGCCTGTGTAGTCAAAATAAAAGGAAGGGTGGCAGAACAAAGTAATGCCACGGGGTTCAATTTAAACGCACAAAAATTAATCACAATGAGTCACCGAATAATAATCATTACTATTACCGCTATTATTCATGTAATCGATACTAAGGTAAATTAATTTATGCAAATATGTCTATAAATGACAATTTCTCGGGTTAATTAACTGTTTATGTCAATCCAAGCAAGGCGACCACCGACAGAAGTGCTGCGATGGCGTGCATTATGGCTTAAACATAAAGTTCGCATTCCTGCTAATTGCTGTGAATACCATGCGCCTCCTCGCATTAAAGAGCGTTGGCCATAATTTCGTAAATAAACCTGATCGTTATCTTGCTGGTTTATTGCTGGATATAATCCTAATGCTTTAAATAACGTGGGTACTTCAAGATCATCATCAGCCATTATTGCGTTAAAATCACCATCCATTAATCCTGCTGGATAACCATTATCTGCGGGTGCGCCGTTATAGTGTTTTATTGAAGTTGATAAAATAGGTATACCTGCATTTCCCTCACAATAATCAGAAGGAGCATCGTATTTTGCGCTATGCATATCATTAATAGGCAATAACTTACCTGTCGATAACGCTATTGAATGCCATTGCTCTGTTATCGTTGGAACACCACAAAATACGGCATCATTATCTTTAATAATCTGTATCTCTCCAGCATCTAGTTGCATTCCACTTTGCCATTCCCAGAGGTTTCCACATAAATCACTAATACCAAATAAGCTATTGTCATGATACCAATTCGGCCACGGTGGCGATGTTATTGTCGTTGGATCACCCGTAATAAAATCTGTATCACCAGCCTCTTTGCTATCAACTCGATTAGTGCATTGTTCTGGATTTAAAAAACTACGCCCATAATCTGTATTTCCATCTTCAACCTTATTATGGTGACGACACCACAGCATAAGTGCAGCCCATTCAGCATGGGTGCTTAAATGAAATCCCATTCCTGTCTGTTGAGCGTATTGTTGAAAACTTAACAAATCTAACTGACTAGCAGGTTTTTGATTGGGTAAACTGAGTAATTCACCTTGATGTAATGAAGCGGGATAACATGCATAGAGAAATGTATCCTTAACTTTTCCATTTACAATAAAAGCAGGGTGAATAGTACTATCAAGATCATCCGATACCTCATTTAATCGAAAGCGAGGCATTACATACATATAATTTGGCTGACCTTTTGCAGAATACAAGATTGTTCTTTTTCCGGCTGATTGTGTCTCAACTTTTATCCGTAAAGGATCAGGTGAATAGATATCGAACATAATTATTCCTTATCTTCATCAAGTAATGTCACCCAATAACCTGTTTCCCATTCTACTGGCAAAAATTGGGTATGGTATTCATGAAAAATAGCGTCTGCATCAAGGTGGGAAAAGCGTTCAGGATGTAGCCATTTTGCCATTTGCAAAATAGCAATAAAGCCAAAAGGGCTGTCATAAAAAGAGTGCCAAATAGCATATACTTGTTTATTTTTAACAGCATCGAGTGTTTTATAAGCAAGGCGTTGCATTAAAATTGTCAATTGCTGTTTTGCTAAATCTAAATTTGCGCCAGGCCCTAAATTAATCCAATCGCCAGAAGGGTTATAGCCACTCCAATCAGCCCCCGTTAAAAAAATCTTATCAGGCTCAGAGTAAATCACCGTTTCCTGATTCAAAAGACCATAAGTACTTTTTATATATTCCGAACCTAGGTTTTTACCACCTGCACTTTGTAGCATTTGTCCCATACTGCCATTACCATATGAGAGGCAACATTCTGGAGTAAAGCCAGCGGCTCGTTCAAATAACACATTAGGGCGTTTAAATGGCTTTTTTACTAATTGCTGAGAAATATAACTAAGTTGTTTCTCACGAAATTGATTCATTGCTTGGCTTTGTTGGGTATTACCAAGCATATTTCCCATAATCGATGTGCTGATTGGTGTGTTATTAAGTGGGTCGATACTCAAATCAAGCGCCACAACGGGAATATTTGCTTTGGTTAATAAGTCCAACACACCATTAACGCTGATTGCGCGATAAGTCCCAACAGCGACAATAATGACATCTGGTTTTAGCGCGATAAGTTTTTCACTATTAAAGTGCCCACTCGACATCGCCGTAAATTCAGGTAGCGCCAATAATTGTGGAAAAGCTCGCGTATATTGATGATATAAACTTAAATCAGCGGTACGAAAAGCAGAAGGCATTGCGATAAGACGCTCATAAAGAGCGCCTTTATTTAATGAAGCATAAAGCAAAAATAATCCACTATCTGCCACATAAATACGTGTTAGTTCTTGTGGTAATACACTTTCTCTTCCTAGAATATCAACAACTTCTCTCTGTTTTGGTTTTACATAAATAGGCTTTGCATAAACAGGAAAAGGACTCGCTAATAATAAAGAGAATGCACTGGCACCTTTTAGTAATGAACGCCGATAATTATCCATGTTCATTTCCTAAAAATAGTAATTTAATACACCAAGAACTACGCGATCAGTACCAATACTGCAGTAAGTCGAGCTGGTACAACTCGCAACATAGGATTTATTTGTAATATTACTGACAGTTAATCCTAACTCTAATCCCTGCAATTCACGGTTTATTGACGATAATTGGTAGCGGAAACTCATATCAGCTAACCATACTGCGGGTACTTTAAATGTATTCGTATTATCACCATAACTGGAGCCTAAATAACGTACACCGGCACCTAATAATGCACCTTCTAAGTAAGGCTGGTGAAAACGGTAATCTATCCATGCAGAGCCGGTATGAGTAGGCACTTGTACAGGGTGTTTATTTAACGTTGTCGGATCACTCGTTGATGTCACAATATTATGAATATAAGCATAATTGAGCATCATATTAACTCGTGGTGTTAACGCTAATTTACTTTCAAACTCAAGCCCCCGAGAACGAATTTCTCCAGATTGCTGATAATAATCAGGATTTCTTGGGTTATGTGTTGTGACATTTTCTTGCGTTAATTGATAAACAGCAACACTCACTAATTGTGTTGACTCAGGATTTTGATACTTAATACCCGCTTCATATTGTTTTGATTTCATTGGAATAAAAGCTTTTCCATCTGCATCGGTACCTAATACAGGATCAAAACTATCTGATGTACTTACCCAAGGTGAAAATCCATTATTAAATTGGTAACTTAAACCCACACGATGACTCCATGCCGTGTTATGGCTGGAGCTTGTAGCACCTGAAATTTGATTATGCGTGTCTAAATCAGAGGAATCATAACGACCACTCAGCAGTAAATTCCATTGCTGCCAGCGCAAATGATCTTGTAAATAATATCCATAGCGATCAAATTGTTGTTTTGTTGACGTACGTGAAACTGGGTAAGGTTCAAAATCTGGCTTGTGATGTGATGCCCAAGGATCAAAACTAACTGTTTGTGAACCCCACCAATCTTTAGTCATATTGCCATGTTGATAATCAAAACCAGCCATCACCGTATGATTGATATCCCATGTCGATAATTTACCAATCAATTGAGTATCTGTTACCCATGTTTCTGATTTACTCGGTGCTTCTTGATAAACCGCAGTGAGCAGACGATCACCCGGTAAAAAACCACGGGTATAATCACGACTGATTTCCGTATCAACCTTCATAAAACGGGTATTTTGCTTAAACTGCCACTGAGGTGTTAGATCATACGCAAACAGTGAGGTTAATGATTGTTGCTTACGGTGTGAATTATCATGACTTTGATTATTATAATTTCGATTAGGATCGACTTTTCCATTAGGGTTTGGTAACAAACCTAATGCTTGAGCAGGCAATGTATTATAGTAACCAAGACGAGGCTCTTTTTGATATTGCCCCAATATTGTCCAACTCAATGCATCATTTGGTTTCCAAGTAACAGCGGGCGAGATAAGAAATCGAGTTTGACGAGAAGAGGGTATTTGCGACTCTTGTTCAAGCGCCAAGCCTGAAACACGATATAACCATGTTTCATCCTCATTAAGTGCAGATGTAGTATCAAATTTAATACCATGGTTTTTATTATTGCCAGCTTGTAGTTGCACTTGATGCTGAGTTTCTGCTGAAGGGCGACGTGACGTCATATTAATCACACCACCGGCACCACCTTGCCCATATAAAGCAGATGCAGGTCCATGCACAGCTTCTAAACTTTCTAAACTCCAACTATCAATCTGTGGCGCCCAAATACCACTATTACCCAGCATTCTTAGCCCATCTAAATAATAGTCAGCGTCAAAACCACGCATTTTCGAGTAATCAATACCGCTACCAAAAGCGCCAAATTTTTCACTCACAACCCCTGAGCTATAACGCAATGCCTGACTTATTGATTCAGAGGGTAAATTATCTAATTGCGCACGATTAACGACAGAAACCATTTGTGGCGCTTCTAATAACGTGGCATCACTTTTTGTTGCCGTTGTCTGCTTCTTGGCGATATAACCGACAGGTAATGACTCATTTTCATTACCGCTACTCGCAGTGACCACAATTTTTTCCGTGGTTTCCGCATAAACAGGGGATAGGACAGTTAATGTAAATAATGTAGGAATAACAATAGAATAGTAGTTACGTCCACTTTTAAAGTGCTTATTTGGACAATGATTATTTTCAGGTAATAGCAACATGATAATTCCATCGAAAATGAAAAATTGATAATGACTGACTCAGGGTCGGTAACATACAACAACGACCGACTGTCAGTCAATATAAGTAATAATCATTTTCATTTAAAAGTGATGGAGTATAAGTTTTTAATATTATGATCCTAAAAAATGAGCAATTATTTATATATTAATTTTTAATATTAGATTAATTTTATAATAGAAATAAAATTATAGAGGAGAATACTTAAATTGTATTATTGATACATTGGCATATGTTCTACATTATAAAAAACAAAAGTATTTTTTATTAAAATAATCAAGACATTTATTTATATTAAGTAATTTTATTATTATTTATTATTATCTTACTTTAAATTTTTTCAAACTAGGTGAAATATGAACAGCATAACCATAGGAAATAGCAAACTAACATCAGTTCAAGTTGATAGGGTTTTATCTGGAGAAAAAGTCAATAAAGTCATGACTATCTGGGATAAGATAAAAGATTTTTTTCATATTAGCGATAAAAAGCAAGTCATGACATTGCTTTATGATGTTTATTATAACCCTGAAGTTTCATTTTTAGATAAAATAGGTAAATTTAAAGAACTAAGGAATTTATCACTAAATGATTATAAAGATACATTTAACATTAAAATAGATAATAATGTTTTTTATTTTGAGATAGGGAACATTCAGGATGGTACACACATATCTCAATCATATTTTGAAATTGATTGCTCAGAAGAACAAAAGAAAAATATAATTAATAATCAAAGCATTAAATCATTATTTAATCAATTACCCCAAAATGATATTGATAATATAGTATCAATAGTAGTAAATAAAATAGATAAAATAAATGAAATGGGAAATAAAAACACGGAAGAAAAAATAGAATTAATAAGAAGCAGTTTATCATTATTATTGAATGATGATTATAGAGATAAAGAATTAGATTCTTTTAAAAAAGAAAATTCAATACTAAATGAGGTTGCATCAAAAAAAAATTGTAGTGGAATGACAGAAAAACATGTCATGGATAAAATATGGGAAATAATAAAAGAAAATGGTAATGAAAAACATAATGACTATTATACCAGTTTATTAATAAATAATATTTTTAACGATAAATTTTATTCAACCTATAATATAATATATAGTTATCTGGGGCTGAAAGAAATTCTCAATAAAGATAGAAAAATATTAGATATAGAGTTTACACCAGAAAAAGTAACTTTTTCTCTTCTAGATGAAAATAATAATAAAATCATATCCAATGAACATTCAAATATAACACAGAAATTTAATTTAGACTTTGCAGCATTTGAATACATTATAAATAATGAAAACTTATACAATAATGCAACTTTAAAGGAAGATAAAGAAAACTTAACTAATTTTTTATCTACTTACGATATATTAAGTGAAAAATTAAATGAAAAAAACAAAGGCGACCTGTTTATTAACATGTTGAATTTAAAGGAAGAAGAAACCATATTAGGTGAAAAGTTAGAATTAATTAAATCGATATCTAAACAATATAATAATAGTAATATAGATAAAAAACTGGACATTGAAATAACTCAAGAAAAACAAATAGAATTTAAGCTTAAAACCAGTGAAAAGGGGAAAGACAATGTATTAAAATTTACCATTCCTTATGATGATAATAATTTAGATTTACTTAATATAAATAACTTTAACAATAGCGATTTTTCTATTGAAAACAAAATAAATATATTAGCAAGTTTAGATAAGTATAATAAAAACTCAACTATATTAAAAATTTTTTATTATCATAATTTTGAAAAATCTTCAGAGTTAAAAGAAGAATATGGAAAAGAATTAAAAAAAGAATTAAAAAAAGAATTTGGGAAAAAATATGGAAAAGAATATGGAGAAGAATTTGAAAGAAAATTTGAAAAAGAATTTCGCGGAATAATCGAGCCTTTATTGATGGATAAAGAAAAAACAAATATTTTTAAAATTAGTACCGAAGAAGAAAACATAATAAAAAACTTACCTAAAAGTATCGGTATTTATAGTGTCGAACAAATAAATGAAGTGTTTAAATATTATAACGATATATTGTTTATAAAAAGATTAGACTTACAAGACATTGATAATGGTAATGAATATATAATAAATTCAAAAATTGATAATTTAATTTCAAATAGCAATAACAAGAAAGAAACTATTAGCAAAGAGTTTTTCGATGAGCTAAATAAAACAGTTGTAGAAAACATCACCAAAAAATTTAAAAAAACAGAAACGGAGTCTAAAAAAGATAAAATAAATATTTTATCTTTAAATAAAATTAACACAGAAAATATTAATGAAGAAAAATATCTCGACATCTTATTTTCTGGAAATTTTAATAAAATTATAGAAAAATACTATAAGGATGGAAAGTTTCCAAATATAACTGATTTACTAGAAATTAAAGTAGATAAAAAAAGTGAAAAAGATGAAGATATAATTAAAATTAGAGTATCAGAAAAACATACACAAAGTTATTTAATTAACATAATTCAAGAATATGTAAATTCTCCTGCAAACTTTCTAAAAAGCAAACTTATAAATTCAAGAGAAAAAGAAAAGTTAATATTAAATTCTGAATTTTTAGCTAAAGACTTATTGACAAAAATTGATAAAGAAATTTCAGTCTTAATGAAAAACGTTAAAGAAACATCAGATATAAATCATTTAAATAATTTATTATTAATATATCAAAATGCAAGAAAAACAATCATTAACAACCTGAATATAAACAAATTTACAAAGAAAAAAAAAGAAAATAATGGGTCTATAATCAATGATACCGCCTTAGATATAGCTTTATTAAACAATATAGATATGTTGGGTACTTTATTATCAAATAAACATATAAAATTAGATAATAGAGATCAGCTTATCACAGAAAAAAAAGCCAATGAAAGATTATTACCTAAGACCCCTATATTATACGATGGTATGGAAATAACGATAAAAATAAATAGAAAAATAGAAAATAAGCCTGAGGTGGAAATTTCAGGAAACTATAATCAAATAAGAATGTAAAATCTCATTTATCAAAACTTAAAAAGGCTTAGTAAATATACTAAGCCTTTTTCATTTATCTTATCTACTATTTAATAAATAGGGCAGCGATTAAGCCTCAACACCTTTTTTCGCTAAGAACTCATCATAAGTTCCTTGGAAATTAGTCACTTTTTCAGGTGTGATTTCAATAATACGATTTGCCAGCGAACTGACAAATTCACGGTCATGAGAGACGAAAATCAATGTACCTTGATAAAGCTCTAATGCCATATTCAATGATTCGATAGATTCCATATCTAAGTGGTTGGTTGGTTCATCCATAATCAAAATGTTTGGCTTTTGCATCATCAGCTTACCAAATAACATTCTACCTTTTTCACCACCAGATAAAACTTGAACTGATTTTTTCAAATCATCTTGAGAGAACAGTAAACGACCTAATACGCTGCGTACAGATTGCTCATCGTCTTCTGGTTTCATCCATAAACTCATCCAATCAAACACAGTCATATTAACTTCAAAATCAGTTGCGTGATCTTGTGCATAATAGCCAATGTTTGAGTTTTCAGACCATTTTAAACGACCTGTATCAGGTGTTAATTCACCGACTAATGTTTTGATCATTGTCGATTTACCCACACCATTATTACCTAAAATGGCCACTTTTTCGCCCACTTCAAGCATCATATTGACGTTTTTAAACAGCGGGGCATTATCATCATAGCCTTTAGAGATATTTTCCACTTCAAGCGCATTACGGAATAATTTTTTCTCTTGTTCAAAACGAATGAATGGGTTTTGACGACTAGACGCTTTCACCTCTGCTAATTGAATTTTCTCAATTTGTTTTGCACGAGAGGTTGCTTGGCGTGATTTAGATGCATTAGCACTAAAGCGACTCACGAAAGATTGTAATTCACTAATCTGTGCTTTTTTCTTCGCATTATCCGCTAATAAACGCTCACGAGCTTGGGTTGCAGCAAACATATATTCATCATAGTTACCCGGATGAACAGCAAGCGCACCATAGTCTAAGTCTGCCATGTGCGTACAGACCATATTTAGGAAGTGGCGATCATGGGAAATAATGATCATGGTACTGTTACGTTCATTTAGCGTTTGCTCAAGCCAACGAATGGTATCAATATCCAAGTTGTTCGTCGGTTCATCCAGTAACAAAATATCAGGATCAGCAAACAGAGCTTGTGCAAGTAACACACGCAATTTCCAACCGGGAGCCACTTCACTCATAGGACCATTGTGTTGTTCTAATGGAATACCTACGTTTAGCAATAATTCGCCAGCACGAGATTCAACGGTATAACCGTCCATTTCACCAAATTTCACTTCAAGATCGGCAACACGTAAACCGTCTTCTTCGCTCATTTCAGGTAAATTATAGATGCGTTCACGCTCTTGCTTCACTTCCCAAAGTTCAGTGTGCCCCATAATCACCGTATCAAGCACAGTAAACTCTTCATAAGCAAACTGGTCTTGTTTTAGTTTACCAAGGCGTTCATTAGGATCGAGGAATACGTTGCCGCTACTTGGCACTAAATCGCCACCTAAAATTTTCATAAAGGTTGATTTACCGCTACCGTTAGCACCGATTAAACCATAGCGATTTCCGCCACCGAATTTGACAGAAATGTTTTCAAACAGTGGCTTGGAGCCAAACTGCATAGTGATATTATTGCTGATTAACAAGACGAATACTCATTATTAGTGAATGACAAAAGATAATGGGGCGACATTATGCCACAAGTTCCCCCTATTAAGACAGTAAAGTGACGAATGTCTGTTAAGGAATTTTTGCTGTAAGAGAAAAACGCATTATCTTGTGAGTTATTACCCATAACAAAAGTAAGAAAAAAGAGATAACGCAAATGCGCTATCTCTTAATGGCGATCTTAGCTTGAAGCGTAAAATACATACCGCGAGTGCAACTACTTGGAAGGAAGTAAACCCGGCTCAACCACAGCATAAATTTGATCATCAAGAAGATCGGCTTCAAGAAGTTGAGTCACTAAACGCGCAACATCTCGACGATTAACTAAACCATGAGTCTCTTCATACTGATAAAGCTGGGCTTTGCCTGTTTCTTCACCATTAAGTAATCCACCCGGTCTAACTATCGCATAATCAAAACGACTGGTTTGCAACCACACTTCAGCCAATGATTTTTCTCTTACAGCTTGACCAAACGCTGCTTTTGCTCTGTCAGATAAGGCAATCCAACTATCACCACATCCTAAAGATGAAACCATTAGCATACGTTGAAAACCCATTTTTTCCGCAGTATCAATAACGGTTCGATGGGCTAAATAATCATTTTCACCCCCCATTGTGGAAATGATATCTGCTTCTTTTCCTGCCAATGTTAAAACAGCCTCAACCGCATTAGCATCAATCGCATCGCCGATAACTGTTTTGATCCCTTTTTCGTTTAACCGATTCGCTGCCTCTTCGGAACGAACTAAAGCCACAATAGGGCGTTGTTGTGTAACGCCAATATCTGCAATATGTGCGCCGATACCTTTACCGCCGGCGCCAAAAATAACCCATGTTTTCACGCGCAATTATTCCTTATTTAATTGTTGTGCTAATTGACGGAAGGCTGATAATTGCTCTGGTAACAGTTGACGGTGTTCGTCTCTGCCAAGGAAAATCTTAAACATTGCAACGCCTTGATGATTGAAAAATAAGATAGAGGCGGTATCCATACCCATAAATTTACGCTCGATCATTGCAATATATTGGCAATTTTCGGCTTTAATATGGCCTGTCATTCCTTTCTTACCACGTAAGTTAAAATAGCCATGACGATGAAAACCACTGGGTAATTCACCGCTAAATTCTAAAATAACATCTTGAGTATGCACAAGCGTGGTGACATTACCCCATTTCATCACGTTATCCCACACAATATCGAATTGCTCACCACTCATTAATGAGCGTGATGGTAAATGTCTCACAACCTCTAACAAGGTGGTATCAAATTGCGTTGCGATAGTTTCTAGTGTTCCATCAGGCTCGGTCATTAAAAATTGTTGTAACTCTATATTCATGATGTTATTTCCATCTTTTAATTAATATTTAGGGTAATAAAATTAACGAGGTGTATTTAATTGCAAAATTAATTGCTGTAAAGATGTCAGCAAATTGCTTGCCCAAAATCGACCTTCATTGGTGAGTTTCATACAAAGAAAATCGTCTTCAACAAGACCCGCTTGATACCATTGATTTAATAAAGGGGAGAGCTGAGTCGCTTGTGGGCTTAATTTGGCTAAATCAACACGCCCACACTCTATGCCAGCTTGTAGTTCATGACGCCAACGAAAACCACTGTCAGTTGTACGACTCATCATCATCAAAGGTTTTTGGTTATCTGTAATTTTTTGATAATAGCTATCCAGTGATCGTTCTATCATCCAAGAATAACCATTAACTGAACCACCAGCCCCAGAGCCAAAAGCAAGGCAATCCGCACCTTGTTTAATTAATAAATTATAGAGATTACGCTCACGAGTTGTTCTAGCCCAATGACTATTACTTATCTGATGCCAACCCACGTTTTCCATAAAATCACAGCCTTGAAGATAGAGCGCTCTTCGTTCTATTGGTGTTGGTACAGTCACCCGCTGATTTTCCACCGCTTTGCCCAATGGCGTATTTGGCAATAAATTCAATGCATATAAATCGACACCATCTAAACCAATATCATGGGCAATAGTAAGATCTTCTTGCCAATTCACTGCATTTTGTCCCGGTAATCCAAATAACAGATCACACACCACAGCAGCTCTATCTCGTAAACAGAGTCCTTTCATAAATTTGGCGGCTTCTTCACCCGTTGATGTCCTTGCCATCCGTTTACGTATTTTGCTATTAAAGGTTTGAATACCAATAGAAAAGCGGTTTGCACCTGCATCTAAACAAGCATCAATTCGATTATCATCAAAATTTAAAACGCGACCTTCAATCGTGATTTCGCAATCTGGTGCTAAAGGAAGTGATTGGCGCAAGTGTGTGATCACTCGATAGAGATCTTTTGCTGATAATGCAGAAGGGGTTCCACCACCAAAGTAAACGGCATGAATGGGCGCTGACTGATAAAGTAAGCTATCTGATTCAGCTGATATCTCACGCAATAATGCGTCGGTATAGCGCGTGCAGGCTTCTTCATGGTAGTTATTTTGATAAAAACCACAAAACGTACAATGCGTTGCACAAAAAGGAATATGAATATACAACAAACGTTTACACGCAGGCGTTTTACTGTTTAACAGTGTTTGCCATGTAGATTGTTGATCTTCTTTCGCAATAGGTACAGAGCCTCGCCACGGCATCGTGGCATGTCTATCAAGAAAAGGGCTATCACCATCAAGTGCAAAATGAGGAGTAAGATCGATTTCTGCTGAAGATTGGGTGCTATGTGTTGCGACTAACTCTTTCATTATTAAATCATTCCTACTTATTAACATTAACAGGATCAGCGGGATAAAACTGTTGATGCAATAACTCCACCGCATCGACAATACGAGGTCCCATTCCCAAAATAAGGGATTGATCAATTTCAATAATGCGCTGGTTTTTCCATGCTTGAGTCATTGAGACACCAGGAACAGACGCTAATCCTTCAGAGGCTCTTATACCGCCAGTATGATTTTGTTGGCTTTGTGTGGTTATCACGATAACTTCTGGATTAGCCGCGATAATAGCTTCTGCGCTATAAATACGATAATTTTCGTGCGTGGCGATATTATCGCCACCCGCTAATGCCAAAATGGCATCTGCAACACTGTTTTTTCCTGCAACTTGAGGAATTCCCCCTCCGGGCGAAAGAAAAAACAACACTTTTACTTTCTGTTTAATGTGATTATTTTTTTCAGCGATAACCGCTAAACGAGATTGTAATGTGTGAATTAATGCTTCAGCCTCAGTTTTCTTATCAAGAGAAGCCGCCAGTGTGCGAATATTTTTCAGCATTAAATCAAATGTTGCAGGTGTTCGTGGTAATGCAATGACGTCAACATTATGTTGTGCTAATTGGCGCAACACCATTTTAGGTTCAGCATCATCCCAAGTGACAAAAGTAGAAGGGCGTAAAGACAGAATTCCTTCTGTACTTAGCTGCTTCCAATATCCGATATGGGGCAATGCTTGCGTTTGTTCAGGATAAGACGTTGTTTCATCAACACCGACAATCTTATCGCCAGCACCTATGGCATAAACGAGTTCTGTTATAGAGCCACCAGCAATAACCCAACGCTCACTATTATTGTTATCTTTTGCCATTAAGTTAAAAGGTAACAATAACAAACTAAGTGCGATTGCAATTTTTTTCATAATTAAAATGCCCATGTCAGACCAACTGCAGCATTAATACCTGCGGCAGGAATAGATTCATGAGCAGTTTGATAACGCTTATTCAAAATATTATTTAAATCAAAGTTAATACGGTATTGATCGTTATTACCAAATTCTGTACTCAGTGAAAGATTAACCGTTGTCCAACCTGCATAGTGCTGTTTATTTTCTGGGTTGCTATGATCTTTCGCTTTTGTGGCTGCTCTTAAATATAAGTCCGACATTAAATTCATATTATTGAGCAGTAGCAAATGTTTAGCACCAATACGAGAGGTTAATGTCGGTTCGCCGGTATCCCATGTTTTCAATGTAGAGCCAATAAATTGACGACGCATCACATTAGCAGAAACATAAGGAGTAATTGACCAACCTTGGTATTGAGCCATCACTTCCATACCATAAGTTTTGGCGCGATCGATATTATCGTAATAGAAATAATCTGCGCGACCCGTTTTACTATTTCCTTCGCAAATAGACTCTCCTGCACAAGCAAGTGATGTGATGTAATCTTTGGCTTCAGAATAATAAATCGCGCTATCGATATACCAATTATTACCTTTATAACGCGCACCAAATTCCACGTTATTAGAATGTTCAGCATCAAGATTTGGATTACCGTAAGTCACCGCACCGCCAGCAGTCGTATTCATAAATTGCTGAACTAGTGTTGGGAAAACATAACCTTGTGCAAATGCGAGACGTAATTCAGTATCTTTAAATCCAGAATAACGCAAATTAGATGACACAATAAAAGCGTTATCTCTTACAGGATCAGAGCCTAATGTCTTATAACTTGTTCCTGTTTTATTATGATTAATAGTTTCATCACCATCTTGTAATTCTGATTTCAACCAATATTGTCTGGCCCCCATTGTCCATGACCAATCATCTGTTATTTTCCAATCATTTTGGGCGAAAACAGAGATATTAGTTTGTTTACTGCGGTTATGTAACAGGGATTGTTTTTCATAATTTACATCAGGTGGAAACCCTGTTGTGCTATTTGAAGAAGTTTGCCCGGCAGAGGTTTGTTTTACTTTATCTTGTTGATATTGAGAGCCTAAAATTAACTCATTATTTGCAGGTAAAGTAAAATTAGCCTGTATTGTCATGCCTTGCGTATTTTGCGTATCTTCAGATTGAGTTCTATTTTTTACGGTTAAATCACCAATCCTCGGGCTGCCTGTAGGCGTAACAACGCCCACGCGGTTTTCAAATTCTCGCTCTATACGTTGTGTATAGGCATCAATATGAAGTTTTTTGAAATAATCGGTATCTGCATCATAGTCATAAAATAAACCGACTTTTTCACGCTCTAGTTTAGGTACTTTAACGCTAAACTCTTGATATTTTCCTTCATCAGCGTAATAAGATTGTGTTGATAAATTATAACGATCGAGCGAAAGCCCTAACTTATGTTTATCCACTTTATAGCCTAACCATGCACCTTGACCGTTATTTCTAAAATGCGTATTAGATAAACGCCCATCAGGAGTATATCTATCACCATGATCGGCATAACTTCCATTAAGGCGATATTCAAAATCTCCGACAGTGCCTGAAATTAATGCAGATTCTCGCCATCCCATGGTTGCTGAGTCATAAACGACTTTAACATTTCCGCCAAAAGGTTTATCGCCACCTTTTTGAGTAATTAAATTTACGACACCGCCAATAGCTTGCGAGCCATAAAGCACTGAATAGGGACCTTTAACCACTTCAATACGCTCTAATGCAGATTCATCGATTAAAATACCAGCACCAAAGTTTTGACCACCACGTTGATAGGTCACTTCTTGTCCATCAACCAACAAGAGTACGCGTGATGAAGCCTCGCCACGAATACGAATTTGTTTACGACCAGCAAGGCTATTATCAGTGACTTCAACACCAGGAATATCACGCAATTGATCAGCAATAGAAGAAGAGGTTGATTGTGTTATTGTTTCTTTATCAATGACTTGAATGGTGGCTGGGCTGTTCCATAAAGAAGCTGCACTACGTGTTGTTGTCACAACAAGTGTATCTTCTTTAGGTGAGGCATTATCAGCGATGGCGTATTGAGAGAGTGAGAGTGTTAAAGCAGACAGCACGAAGCAAGATTTAAATTGAATGCACATAGTCGCAAACCTTAATGAGATCAGTAATTATTATCATTCGCTTTATAATTTAAGTTTGGATATTCATCAACCTAAAAATGGTAAATAGAATGCATCTTTGATTTAGATCAAGGTAAAAATGTGATTTCATGCACATCGGATGCTTAAATAAACAAAAATGGCACAAAAAGAAGGGTTTTTAAGCAAATAAAGAAAAGAGGATAAGTAAGAATACAGAGGTTTTATTCTTACTTATCCTCGTTATTAAGAGAGGTAAAATTAATAACAGAAAATAAAACGCTATTCTAACGAGTTAAGAAAAACTTTAAGTAATTGATTTAATGTTTGTTGCTCTTGTTGTGATAAACCAGAGACTAAACGTTTTTGATTCTCAGTATGTGCATCTATCACTTGATTGATTAATTCCAGACCTTGCGGTGTTAGCGAAACTAAAAAACCACGTCCATCTTCAGGATTAACTTTACGAATAACCCAACCCGCTTTTTCTAATTGATCAATACGATTTGTCATCGTGCCTGATGTAACCATCAGGGTTGATAGCATTTCACCAGGAGAAAGGGTGTAAGGCTCTCCTGAACGCCGTAGTGTAGCAAGAACATCAAAACTTGATGTGTTTAAACCGAATTGAGAGAAAACTTTCTCCATTTCGCGGGAAAGATGCAAAGTAACATTCCCCAATCGTCCAATTAATCCCATCGGACTAATATCAAGATCAGGGCGCTCGCGCTGCCATTGTTTAGTAATTTTATCGATTCTATCCATGCATTCATCATGTCAATTATTTATCTTGACGTCAAGGTATTATCAATTTATCTTGACCTCAAGATAAATTAGTTCAGTAACCACTAAACGAGTGATTTTATGAATCGATACACAACATTACTATTAACGGCATTAGCTCCCATTGTATGGGGGAGCACTTATATTGTGACAACGGAAATGTTGCCAGCTAATGTTCCCATGACATTAGCTGCATTGCGTGCATTACCAGCAGGAATTTTATTATTAATCATCATGAGACAACTGCCACAAGGTATATGGTGGCTACGTGTCATTATTTTGGGTATTTT
This sequence comes from Pseudomonadota bacterium, assembly GCA_023454395.1. Lineage (GTDB taxonomy): Bacteria > Pseudomonadota > Gammaproteobacteria > Enterobacterales > Enterobacteriaceae > Proteus > Proteus appendicitidis. Next base: position 24,679 of record JAEYFY010000323.1, on the reverse strand, counting down.
AAATTTCTCACTGTTCTGGTGGTTATTATTTATTTCAGCCTACCGCTTACCCGGCGGTGTGGCTGCAACAGTAGGGGCAGTGCAGCCTTTAATTGTCTTATTTTTATCTCGTTGGTTATTACAAACGCGCCTATCATGGTTATCTATTTCAGCCGCATTAGGGGGTATTTTGGGTGTAGCAATACTCATTTTGACACCGAATGCAGCACTTGATCCTATCGGAATAATTGCAGGATTAGGAGGCGCACTTTCTATGGCTGCGGGTACTGTATTAAGTCGTCGTTGGCAACCGCCTGTTACACCTTTAACTTTTACAGCTTGGCAATTAACCGCTGGTGGTGCTGTATTATTACCTTTTGCCTTATTATTTGAACCCGCATTACCTTCATTAACAGGTATTAACCTTTTAGGCTTGGCTTATTTAGCCTTAATTGGTGGAGCATTAACCTATATTTTCTGGTTTAGGGGATTAGCCTTATTAGGTCCAAGCTCTGTGGCATCATTAGGCTTTTTAAGCCCGCTAAGCGCGGTTATTTTAGGTTGGGCATTGCTAGGACAACAATTAACAAGTTTACAAATATTGGGGATTATCGTGATATTACTCAGTATATGGGCTAATCAACAGTCAGAAAAACGAGAAAGAGTAAAGCTTCAATCACTTAGTTAGTATTAATGTGTTATTTTAAACGCCATAAATACAGACCACTTAATACCGAATAATAAAGAGAGTGTTGTTATGCCTATATGGGTTGATGCTGATGCATGTCCAAAAGTAATCAAAGAAGTGTTGTATCGTGCCGCAGATAGAGAAAAAGTGATTATTACTTTTGTTGCGAATCAACGATTAATTGTACCTGCATCACCTTTTTTACGCACATTACAGGTTTCTGCTGGATTTGATGTTGCTGATAACGAAATTGTCCGCCGCACCAATAAAGATGACTTAGTTATTACCGCGGATATTCCATTAGCTGCCGAAGTCATAGAAAAGGGCGCAGTAGCGCTCAATCCAAGAGGTGAACGTTATACTGACGCAACGATCCGTGAACGTTTAAATATACGTGATTTTATGGATACGATGAGAGCAAGCGGTATTCAAACTGGAGGACCCGCAAGTTTAAGTCAACGTGACCGCCAACTTTTTGCGAATGAATTAGATAAGTGGCTTTTACAACAGAAAAAGCGCGCTTAATTTAAATCAGTAAACAAATGCGATAATAACTTCAATTAATTATTTATTCGGTGATCTCGTTCACTTTCAATTGATATTAAAAGCCAATGAATTTATTTATAATCTTAGGGAAATTTTCCCATCAAGACGAGAGGTAATGATGTCATTTTCTAAATCTATGCTTGCTTTGGCTGTAATGGCGGTCTCCTTTTCTAGTTACGCGGCAAAACAGGCTGATTTGATGATAGTTGACGGCACTGTTCTGACTATGGATCAACAAAATAAAATCATTGAACAGGGTACTGTTGTCGTAAAAGAAAATAAAATTATTGCCGTTGGTGGCCCGGAACTTTCTAAAGAATATCAAGCCAATAAAGTATTAGATGTTGATGGTGATATTGTGATGCCGGGTTTAATTAATACCCACACTCACGGTTCAATGACTGTATTTCGTTCATTGGCCGATGATGTGCCAGACAGACTTCACCGTTATATTTTTCCACTTGAAAGCAAAATGGTTTCTCGTGAAATGGTCAGAGTAGGTGCTGATCTTGCCAATATCGAAATGGTAAAAGGTGGCGTAACAACTTACGTTGATATGTATTATTTCGAAGATGAAGTAGCCAAAACGGTTGATAAAATGGGTAATCGTGCAGTATTGGGAGAATCTGTTATTAATTTCCCTGTTGCCGATGCAAAAACACCAGAAGAGGGTATCCAATACGCAGTAAACTTTATTAAAGAATATAAAGATCATCCTCGTATTATTCCCGCATTTGCACCACATGCTCCTTATACAAATACCACAGAAAATCTTCAGAAAATTGCTAAGTTATCAATAGAACTTGATGTTCCTGTTATGATCCATTTAGCGGAAACCGATCGTGAACAAGAAGAAATCGCTAAACGTACTGGCGGCAAAAGCCCCGTTCAATATATGGCAGATATCGGAGCATTAAATAATAAAGTTATCGCGGCTCACGCAATTATGGTCGATGATAAAGATATTGATTTACTGAAAAAATATGATGTTGGTGTTGCTCATAATATCAGTGCAAATACTAAATCAGCGAAAGGTGTAGCACCAGTCGTTGCAATGCTAGAAAAAGGTGTTCGTGTGGGTTTAGGGACTGATGGTCCAATGTCAAGTAACACACTCACGACCATGAATGAGCTAAATCTTGTGGGTAAAATCCATAAATTAGAGAATAAAGATCGTGCTGCAATGCCACCATTAACTGTTGTAGAGCTAGCAACAATGGGGTCAGCAAAAGTATTACATATGGAAGATAAACTGGGATCTTTAGAATCAGGCAAACTTGCTGATATTATCGTTGTCGATACTAAATCGCCTAACATGGTGCCAATGTATAGCCCTTATGCAGCATTAGTTTATGGTGCAAATGGAAGTAATGTTCGCCATACCATTGTTGATGGAAAAATCTTAATGGAAGATCGCCAATTATTAACAGTTGATGAAAAAGCCATTATTAAAGAAGCGCAAGATTTCTCTGATAAAGTGCGTAAAACGGTTATCGACAGTGGTGAAGTTGTTAAATAAAAATCGATAACAATATTTTTATCTTAGGCAGTTTATTTTCAAACTGCCTTTTTTATTGTTTATTTGTGAAGTTTTTCTCTTATTCTTATCTAAACAAGACTAGATAAAGCTAATAAAAGCGAAATATCTCTTCATCATTAAGATAATCCTTATTATTTAAATATTCATTTAAATAAAAACACTAACATGCTGTTTTATCTATTCTTTTCACTTTCACACAATTAGATCTTTAAGTTTATTCTGTTATCTAATTTATTAGAGATGCAATACTATCTAAATATACTTGTACAACAGTGCATCTCTATTTTGCCGTTCTTACTAATACTGCTCATCAACTATGGATAGAATGAAAATGATGATTAAACCCAATAGACTAACGTTATCGCTTATTACACTATCTATTATTAGTTCAACGAGTGCTTTTGCTAATGAGATCAATTCAGTAGATCCCATTAAACCACTTAATTATGAGATAAAACTCGACCAAGCAACTATTTTTCTACGGGGTGCCGAACTCGATAATAACGTCACTCTCAATTTACCCGCAGGGCAGAGTGAAGTTGTTTTATCCAATGTTGCAAACAATATTGACCCTAAAAGCTTGTCAATTAGCATTGATAATGACGATGTGATTATTAATACCATTAACGTTAAAAAAACGCCTATTGCCCCTAGTTATCCCTCTGCAATTGCAGTATTGATAGAAAAACAGAAAGATATTAATAAGAGAATTGAAGTATTAAATATCAATATTAATGTGGGCGATGAGCAAATTGCATTACTTAAAGATCAATCTTTCTTTGGTTATGGTGATACTCAAACATTAGAACAATCATCACAAAAATTTGATTTTATTAGCCAAAAAATGACCTCTATTCTTAATCAACAAAAAGCAGCTAGAGAAGAGATAACTGAACTCACCGAGCAATTAGAAGAATTAACGCGCCAATTAGAAATTGATATGCCAATTATTACAAAAGAGAAAACGCAAATTGTTTTATCTTTAGGCACATCAAAAAACCTAACCAGTAAAATGCGTATTTCTTATATAACACCAGATGCTGGATGGTCACCCGCTTATGATATTCGAAGCCAAGGAATGGATAAGCCGATATTGCTCACCTACAAGGCAGACGTTATTCAAAATACAGGTCTAAATTGGGATAAAGTAAAACTGGTTTTAACATCCACTAATCCATCACTTAATATCACTGCGCCAACCTTATCACCTTGGTATTTGTCTCTTTATAATAACACTGCGAAATTCAGACAATCTAGTGATATGAAGATGGCAATGCCAGCTCCCGCATTAGAAGCAATGAGTGAAGCACCAAGAGAGCGATTAAGTAAAGGAGTGACTCGTTACGTAACCACCAATAATAACGGGATTAATTTAAGCCATGCTATCGCGCTACCTTACAGCTTAAAAAATAGCACAGAACCTAATACATTAGTGATTAATCAAAAAGAAGTTGTTGCCGATTATCGCTATTTAACAACGCCAAAATTAGTTGAAGAAGTCTATTTACAAGCTGAAGTAAAAGATTGGGAAAACTTGAATTTACTCGATGGCCGCGCGAATATCTACTATATGAATAGCTTTGTGGGTAATAGTTATATTAATACTAACGAATTAACAGAATTACTTAGCATTCCGTTTGGGGTAGATAAAAATATTCAAATTAGCCGTATTAACAATGAGAAGATAAGAAAAGAACCTATCTTTATTGGCACTACAATTGAACAAAAAGAGAGTTATACCATTAAAGTAAGAAACACTTACAATTCTCCTGTAAAAGTAACTATTTACGATCAACTACCACTTAGTCAGGAAAACAATATCAATGTAACAGATGCCGTTTATAAAGATGGCATACTTGATAAAGATACTGGCGAAATTAAGTGGGATATCACATTAGGTGCAAAAGAGGAAAAATCATTACCTCTAAATTACACTCTTTCTTATCCTAAAAATAGACAAGTTATGGGGTTATAATTTTTCTCTTCTAAATTTAAAAGTAAAATAGAAGAAGGTGCATTTGCACCTTTTTCTATTTTCAAGAAGAACTAGTTTTATATTTTTTATCATATTTATTGACTATAATTTTTAGTAAACACAAAAGAAACTAAATAGCTAAATAGCTAAATAAATAGTAGTAAAACTTTTAATGGGTATTTTTCTGCATAAACTGATTAACACTCTTTTTGATAGTTTCTCTTAACCACAGCACTTTAGAATTATACGCATGACGCTTATGCCATAGTAAAATAAATGAAATATCAAGTTGTTTAGAAATACTGTCTGGCAGTGGGATAGGCAATGTGACTAAATTAGGTAAAGCTTGAGAGATATAATGGGCGCAATATCCAGGCAAGCAAGTAATAAGTTCATGATTTGGTTGAGAGATTGTAAATAAAGTTTGCTCAAATGACGTGTAAGTTATCGCAATATTACGTAAACGGCCATGCTCTGCCAATATATCATCTAGCGCCCAATGCGCACGTTTATCATATTCTGTTGAAATGTGAGAATAGCGCAAAAATGTCTCTAAATTCCAAGGCTCTTGGAATAAAGGATGATCTTTTCGCACATAAACCAATGGGGTATCACTAAAAAGCTCCTCACAATCGATGACTTCAGGTAATAAATGTAACGCCTCTTTAGAGCCTGAGTAATATTCACGACCTAAAAAAGCAATATCAGCATCACCATCAATAATGCTTGATAGCGAGTTATATTCCCAATTTCGTATTTGCACCATTGATTGAGGATAATAATTCAATATTTCCAGAGGAAATCGATTTAATAGCACCTGATGTAAAGGAGATTCTAATATTAAACTGAAATGAACGCCTTTAGGCGTTTCACTATTTTGCTTGCCCGCTATATGGTTACCAATATTAATAAAATCAGAAAGAGATTCTTCAATACTTAGTGTTAAAGGCGTTGGTATTAATCCTTGAGGGCTACGAACGAAAAGGGGATCATCAAACCAAACCCGTAATTTAGCCAATGCTTTACTGACTGCTGAAGGCGAAATAGACAACCATTTTGCAGTTAATGTAACACTGCGCTCTTGTAAAAGAATTTGTAGAATAACTAATAAATTCAAGTCTATTCGATGTAATGGCTTATGCATCACAATTTACCTTTTGTTGTTGTCCAGAAGAACGAAAGAGATGCAAAAAGGTAAAACCAATAAGGCAACTAACAGATAATATAACCATCAGCATATTAATTGCAGATATTCCCAACCATCCCATAGTCCAGATATAGAGAGAAGCAAAACTCAATTGCGAAATCCCTAAAATCGAACTGGCAAGCCCCGCACGCTGACTAAACGGAGAGAGCGCTTGGCTCATTATAATACCAAATAACAGCGCAAACCCCGCACCACATAATGAAAATGAAGCAAAGAACCAACGAGGATCACTGTTTTTTCCAATAAAAAGAAAAATAACAGCACCTAAAAAGCTCGATAAGCCAGTATACAAAATAGTTTCATAACGAAATTTTGTTAATATTTTAGGCATCATAAACGAAGTTGTCATACTGACCATTGAAAGCAATGTAATTACTGTTGAATACTGCCCAGTGGTGTAATGCATTTGTTGCATAATTACGATTGGAGAGATATTAACATAAGTCAGGATCACGCTCATTCCTAAGCACGAAATAAGCAAACGACTTAAAAAGAAACTATTTAAGAAAGATTCACCAGTAATTTTGTTACTTTTGCTTTTAGCACATTGCTTTGGTTTAGTTTCTTTTATTCCAAAGAAACAATAAATAAAGATTAATAGCCCATAGATTGCCATGGCATAAAACATCACTGACCATTTAAACTTTAACAAGATCAGAAAACCTAAAACAGGCGCTAATACTGGAATAATACAAGTAATACCATTTATCATAGAAAGAACTTTAGCGCGTTGTTTTTCCGCTAATGTATCTCGCAATATCGCAAAGGTAACAACATAACAAAACCCAGCACCAATTCCCTGAAAAAAACGTGCGATCAAAAAGTTATTTTCCGTTATCGAAATTCCCGCATAAAATGATGCCAATAAGAAAATAACTGTACCGAGCAATATAACAGGCTTACGCCCTAAATTATCACTACACCATCCTGCAACTAACATGGCTGAAACCATGCCCATTAAATAAATTGAAAAGCTTGATGTAATGTCGCTTCTGATGCCCCTAAATCACTGGCTATTGCCGTTAAACCGGTTAAATGTAAATCCACACCAAGAGGATAGATAAGTACTAAACAAAAGCTAAAAAGGATATATTTTGTCATCCAGCCACCTCAATTATTCTGATGAAGAGGCATTCTAGTCGTCAAAGAAACTGATACCTAATGACAAAAAAGCAATCTCTAATTTCCATTTTGGAAATAATATATTTATTCCATTATCAAAAATGGTCAAGCCATCACAAGGAGGATATATCTCATTTATATTAACCACCATGAATGATTTTAATCTTAATAATCGTTGTGATATCAGATAAAGTTTAGCTAATCTACTGATATACTCATACTAATTTTAATTATTCATCTTCATATTATAGAGATATTCCTATGCCGTGGACTTTTTCCCATCCTTCCATTGTTTTCCCCATAAAACAGTCCCGTATAGGAAGAAACCTTAGTTTACCTGCACTTATTGTAGGAAGCACTTCACCTGATTTACTCTATTCTTTTGGTTTATATCAATCAGCCACAACGGCACATGATTTATTAGGTTGGTTTTATACTGCATTTCCTTTTTGTTTACTGGTCTTTGCGCTAAATTATTTACTGCGAGAGCCATTGAAATACGTATCACCCATTCCTTTATATGAGCCGATAAAACCCAATATTCAGGCATTTAGTCTATTTGTTTTATCCCTATATATTGGTGCAGTAACACATATTGTGTGGGATTCTTTTACTCACGAAACAGGAACCGCCGTCAGATTTTTTTCTGTACTACAAACACAATTATTACAAAGAATGACAGATAGCCAAGAGATTGCTATTTATAAATTATTACAACATTTAGGCTCTGTATTAGGGCTTCTTTATTTATGTTGGAAATACATTCAATATCAGCGCAAACAAGACGACCTAACACAAAAAGAGAACCGTACTAAGTTATATCGCTTAATTGGAATTGGTTTTCTGTCTGGATTATGTGCTTTGCCTTTAGCTTTACAATTCTCAAATAAAGGGCAGGGCATTAACATTAATCGGTTTATTTTCCTTGAACTTTCTTTAGCCGTTCCTTTTTTCTTTGGTTTAATGATTATCTTAGGAATAGGGTTATATCGTACTAAGAAATAAGTAATACCGCTGGTTATTGCTAAAAAAAGCCCCGTAATATAATTTTTACGGGGCTTTTCTTTGGTGTTTTTTGGGTGCTTTTTGGGTATTTGCTTTGGTATATGTATTTAATACCAGAAATCTTAACTATCTACTTATTGTTAAACCACTGCATGACTTCTTCATAACTCCCTTGGTAAATAATTTTATCTTCCTTTTTACTTAATTGGTAACGATACATAGGATCGTAATACTCTTTAAGTAAAGGTGTTAACCAAGAAAAATGCGCCTCTGTGCTAGACTCTTTTTTCTGTATTTCTAGGGCATTATCTAGCAACTGAGTTAATTCTGTTGCTCTTTGAGAGCCTAATCGGCGGCGGATAGCAAATAAACCATGATGCAAATAATCACTGTAAGCTTGCCAGCCTTTTTCTTCGCCATATGCTTCCAGATAATCATGTGTCATGCGATCAAAATATTCTGCCTTCAAACGTTCTATGCGACGCTCTAAGGGATCATCAACAACAACTATTGATGCCTCAGCCATTTTTGCTCGTAAGCATTCAGGCAATCCATTAGCACCAATAGCGCGGCCTTCATCCTCAAGTACCCATCGTGTATATTTCGGTGCTTTCTTCAACATTTCAATACCAAGATGGTTTTCAAAGGTAGCTTGAGGAAATTGATCTTCTACAGTGCGACCAAAAGATGAACCTCGATGGTGTGCAATACCTTCAAGATCAATACCTTCAGGTAACGAACGCACTAAAGTCGTTTTTCCATTGCCGGTACATCCGCCAATTAAGATAATAGGTCGTTGAACCAATTCATTGGTCATTTCAATAACAGCCTGTCTTAGCGCCTTATATCCACCTTCAATTAATGGATAATCTACACCTATTTCTTTAAGCCATTGCTGAACTATATGAGAACGCATTCCTCCTCGAGCGCAGCAAATATAACCATTAGGAAATTGCTCACAAGCTTCACGCCAAGCTGCAATACGGTTATCACGAATTTCACCACTCACCAATTGATGCCCTAAAGCAACCGCTTTTTGTGAACCTTGCTGTTTATAACAAGTCCCCACAGCAGCACGCTCTTCATCATTCATTAAAGGCAAATTGATAGCATGAGGGATCGCGCCTTGATTAAATTCAATAGGCGCACGCACATCAATAATCGGTGTGTTATTAGCAAGAATATGTCGAATATTTTGAGCAGAAAACGCTGATTCCATAATAAAAATTGTTATATCTAGTCTGGCTGAAAGATTGACTACTATACTCTTAAAATCATGTAACGCCCATAATTACAGCCATATTTGAAAATGGAGTCCTTCTTTCAATAAAAAATTTAAGATAATGCTATGGATTGATAGATAAAAAACATCTAACATCTATTTGATGGATTGCATTAGATTAATTCATTGATTAAATACTATAAATAAAAAAACTATCTTGTTGAAAACGAACCATAAAATTTATCGTAAAATGACGAGTGTATTACCTTGGATAGAATAAAAAAATATTATCGTATTACTAGCTTGAGCATAATGATATTGCTGTTATCAGGTTGTTCTCGAGGCCATTCTCCTTTTATTAGTATGTTAGGCTCCTATTTCCCGTATTGGATGTTATGTACATTTATCGGCTTATTAGGAGCTTTTGTCATACGTGTGTTACTTATCTATTGGGGTATTGATGATAAATTGCCACTTCCTTTAATCTTTTATTTTGCAATATTGTTATCAATTTCTTTAACTATCTCTTTATTTTATTTTTCTTATTAAATTATGGATAAAAAAATCAAAAAAAAGCTGGCGCTTATAATCACGGTGAGTGTTTTTGTGATTACACTCATCTTATTGTGGAAAAACATTCAATTATCAGCGTTAAACCCACTCAGTGAAGATGCAATAATTGACGCTAACAAAATTAACATATCATCAACTGTGCCAGGTCGAATTAGTGCTATTTACGTCAAAGAAAATAGCAAGGTTAATAAAGGGGATTTACTCTTTACTATCGATCCCACTATGTACGCATTAAGAGTTCAGCAAGCAAAAGAACAACTCATGATTGCTGAAGCAACATTAAGTAACAAACAACGTATTATTATTGCAGAAACATCAAATTCAGAGGTTGCAGAAGCACAAATAAAACGTGCTCAAGTCAATTTGTTATTAGCGACTCAATCACTCAATAGATTAGAGCCATTATTAGCAAAAGGATTTGTGACCGCACAACAAGTTGATGATGCCAGAACATTAAAACATGATGCAGAAGTCACATTAAAACAGGCACAAAAACAAAATGTCGCCTCAGAAGCTTTAATTAATAATACAGATTCAGAAGTAGCATTAGTGAAATCGTTAAAAACCTCATTGGCAATGGCTGAATGGGAATTAAGTAATACTGAAGTAAAAGCGCCAAGCAATGGTTACGTTGCTGGATTAGTACTATCACCTGGTGAATTTATTATTTCTGGACAGTCTGTATTTACCTTAATTGATACTGATACTTGGTATGCTTCAGCTTATTTTAAAGAAACCGATTTAAATAATATAAAAATAGGCAACTGTGTCGTTATTTATTCAATGATTGATAATAATCACCCTATTAAAGGCAAAGTAGAAGGTATTAGCCGAGGGATCATGTCAACTGATCTTATTAATATCCCAAGAGACTTGCCCTATGTACCTAAATCATTAAATTGGGTTAGAGTTCAACAACGGTTTCCTGTTAAAGTCACTATCACCAATCCACCAGAAGATCTTATGCGGGTTGGCGCTACAGCAACTGTCAATATAATAGCTAACGACGATGATTGTTAAACCCTCTCTAATAGTGAAACAAGTCAAAAAAGACTTGTTACCCTTTGATTATCGTTTAGCAACTACTTGGCGCATTGCATTGCTTTGTGCCTTAATGGCTGCTATTGCGATGATTTATGAAATTCCCGAATCCGCAATAAGTTGCTATTTAATTATCTATTTAATCAAAGCTGATGCTGTACAAAATATATTATTATCTGTTGGCGTAATTATTTTATGTTCTATTGTTGTGTGTATTATCTTTGTTCTTTTTAATCTCACGATACAAAACATTATTTTACGATTCTTTTTTATGGCTTTGTTTTCAGCTGTTTTTATGTATTTAGCATCGGCCAGTAGCCTTGGTGACATTGGTAATTTAGTCGCTTTAGTTATCGCCTTTTTAATGACTTTAATTGATGATATCCCTGTAGGAGATGTTGCAACAAGAGCGTTACTTTATGCATTACTGATGGCAGTATCTCCAATGTTATTGGTTATTTTATTTAATTTCTTTGTTGGCATTAGCCCAAGAAAATTACTGTTAAACAGAATTGCCACACGCTTTTCTACTGCAAGTGATTTCTTTTTAGGAAGAAAAGAAAGTCAACTCGAAATTAGTGAATTACTGAGTACGCAAACAGAATGTAAACGTTATTTAATGTTTATTAAAATATTTTATTTACGGGGAAGAGAAGATATTCAATGGTTAGAGAATATTATTGATAACTCTTATAAAATATTAATTATGTCATTAACTTTTGATAAAGACACACCAACTTCTATACGTTTTCTTCTTTCTAAAAGATGTTTAGAAATTGCCGATTGTTTTACACATAATCAAATAGATAAAATAAAAGATAAACAACAATCTCAATATACAATAAACAAACTTCATTTATTAAATACTTTTGATAAGATTTTATCTAATAAAAGAGAAACTAAACCGGTACAGAAAAAAACACCTTTTTTTGTTAGTGATGCATTTACAAATCCTAATCATAAGTACTTCGCTTTAAAAACTACTATAGCCGCTATTCTATGTTATATTTTTTATGATTATTTTAAATGGCAGGGTATTCATACTGCAATGATCACTTGTTATGTTGTGGCATTAACATCTGTTGGTGAAACAGTTCATAAATTAACATTACGGATCACCGGATGCCTAATTGGGGCGCTAATTGGCATGATTTCACTGCTCTATATTATCCCTAACTTATCTGATGTTTTTGAATTGATGGTGCTGATCTTTTTCTGCTTATTACCTGCAGCTTGGGTTGCTGTTGGTAATGAACGTATCTCTTATGCTGGTGTACAAGTCGGTTTAGCATTTTTATTAACAACATTACATGGATTTAAACCTAGTTTTGATATGGATGTGGTCTCTGATCGTATTTTAGGCATTTTGTTAGGTAATATTGTGATGTACATTATTTTCACAAAAGTATGGCCTTTAAGTATTGTTAATACGATATATAAGCAATTTACTACTCTTTTAGATAACTATACAGACTTAAGATATTCACCCAATAAAGATGACATGCTTGATTTAGTTTCATCTGTTAATGAAACAATTACACAATCTAAAGATAATGTAGACTTACTCATTTTTGAGAAAGAAAATAGAGAGAGAAACAAGGATTTAATGTTATTTTTTAAAGAGTCGTTAAATAAAATTTCTTATATTAGTTATCATAATTATGCTCATAGGTTTATTTTTGAAGACGATCTCACTCATTTAAATACTAGCGAAGAATCAAAAGATGAGTTTAAGAAAACCATTCTTAATAAAGAAATGAAAATGCTACCCACAGATGAAAGAGAGCTGGTGTTTAAAAATTTAATAAGAGAGAATTCATGATGATAAAAGTAGTTATTAATAATAAAAAAAATATTCTGTCATCTCTATTAAGCCTATTACTTGTTGGTTGCGTTGACACAAGCAGTTCATTTAAGCAGTATTCTCAAAATCCTATCGCTTATGATAATACTCAATATCTTTCCTCACCTGCTGAGCAATACTTATCGCTCCCTCAAGAACGAATGGTTAAATCTCACTATGCTTTAGCTGATCTGATAGATTTAGGGCAACAAAATAACCCAGACACACGTATTGCATGGGAATTAGCAAAAAAATCTGCCACTGATATCGGTATGATAGAAAGCACATATTTGCCAATTATCACAGCAACAGCACTCGCAGGATATCAGCATGGGAAAATTGATTTACCTAAAAATCCTATTGTTGATGATATAAAAACATCTAGTAGCGCTTTTATTCCAGCACTCACATTTAGATGGCTTATTTTTGATTTTGGTAAACGAGGAGCATTAGTCGATGCTGCCAAACATACTTCATTAGCAATAAATCTTAATTTTAATCTGATGCATCAGAAAATTATTCATGATGTTTCGGTTGCCTATTTTAGCTATGGTGCAGCACAAAAAAAGGTGAATATTACTCAAAAAGCCCTTCAAAGAAGTAAAGATATTTTATATGCCGTTGAGCAAAAACGAGTGAAGGGATTAGCGACTGTATTGGATGTGGCATTAGCAAAACAACAAGTTGCACAAATTGAATTACAAAACGTGTTAGCTAAAGGTCATGAAAAAGATCAATATCAAATCTTATTGTCTGCTATTGGCGTTTCACCTTTTGAAAAAATAACCATTAATTATGCCGATGATAATTTTCTTCCTGATGATATTTCACCACTAACTCATGATGTGATAAAAAAAGCACTTGCACAACGTCCTGATGTTTTAGCACAGTATGAATTACAACAAGCCGCAATTAAGGCTGCTAATTCTGTCGAATCTGACTATTTCCCTAAAGTATATCTTGCTGGTGCTCTTGCTGGAGGAACTGGTAGCTTTGATGTTCAGGGACTTCCTGATATTAGCCAAAGAACGTCATCTTCTAATATCTTGATTGGAGTCAGTATTCCATTATATGAAGGCGGAATACGTCAATCTAGAATGGCGAATGCACAATCAGAAATTAGGCTAGCTCAAGAAAATTTACGCAAAAGCCAAGATCTTGCAATAAAAGAGATTTCAATTAGCGAAAATACTCTCAAGTCAGCACTTGAGGCAAATAAAGCGTCTAAAAATTTAGTCGAGACAACACAATTAACATATACCGCCAGTGTAGAATTTTACCGTAACGGATTGGGAACAGTAACCGAAATTAATACCGCAGAGATTGCATTATTAAATGCACAAATGTCTCAGATTGATGCCTATACAGGATCACAGATTGCAGCCGTTGATTTAGCATTTGCATTAGGCGAAATAGATAGGGCATTGCCTAATTCAGCATCACATTAAAAATATTTCTTTTATATATTGTTATTTTAGTAGAGGCGGCGTTAATAATAAGTCGCCAGCCTCTAACGTAACGATGAAAGATTATTTATTCAAGTTAATCTGTTCAAAAACAGGTTTATTCATATCTTTAAACTGTGAAAGAGAATATTCGGTATAGTTGAAATCGTTATAGCCTCTTATTTTCATTACACCATTTGTTAAATCAGATAACGTTGTCCAAACAGTGTATTCCGTTTGCGGTTGATTATTGGTGCTTTGACTTTCTCCCATGATATCAACCGTGATATTTTTTGTTCTATCAAAGCGATTCATAATGTGTGCTAGGGTATTCATCGCTTCAGGTGTCGATTTGGCTGTTGGTGCGTAGGTTGAAAAATAAACCGCGCGAATAAAACGACCGACAGACGTATCTGATGAAGGTAATTGAGATGTTGCAATGCCGCTATCAGGCTGTACCACATTGATATTAGCCAATTTACCTGAAGATTTATCAATATTAGTTAATTGACTATAATTATTAAGGTTAGTTAAATGCCAAGGAAAGTCTGGACCATTTGTCATTACACGGGTTGGATTTTGATAAACGTGTAATTTACCGTTTGTGGCTTCAACGACAATACTGCCACCTTTTTTATCATAGAAGGCATAGTGAAAAGGCGATTTTAGATTGCCAAAGTTTTTTAACACGGGGGCCCAAAAATAACCTGACTCAACCGCTTTTTGTACTTCTTCAACTGTTGAAAAATTAGCTAAAGCCCATTCACCTATCGAAGTGACGGGAATAGCTTTATCATAATCCTTTTTATCAAGCGGTGATAATTCAGCTTCTGTTATCATATTGGCGCTAAATGACAAACCTGCACTATTTAAACCTTGTAATAAGTTATGATTATCGCCGTCAAAAAAGATATCTGTTGTAACGGCTAATATGTCATATTTATTGCTATAACTTAGGCTATTTTCACCATTAGGCGCTTTTTTTGTGAATTGTGTATTTTTAGGATAAAAAGTAACCCATGAAGGTAAATCTTCCGTCAGTTCAAGTGTTCTACCTTGGTAAACGTTATTATTTTTATCAAGTATAGCCAAACTAGAGCAGGCTTCACTCGCTACCGAAACAACAAGTAATGAGGATAATAAACCAACCAATATTTTATTACGTTTCATTATAAATTCCTTAATTAAAAAAACTACTTTAAAGTTAGTTCAAATAAAGGATATGACAACTATTTGGTAATTAAATAACAAATATTTTTAGAACATTGGGGATCTTGTGATACTTGAAATTGTTAGAACACTTTTACATTACAGTTTACACTTTTTAGCACCTATTTTATTAGGCTATCTTTTTTGGCATAAGAATTGGAAGATAGCCTCATTGCTTATGATAGGAACAATGGCTATTGATATTGACCATTTGTTAGCAACACCTATTTTTGATCCCAACCGTTGTAGCGTAGGTTTTCACCCATTACATACTGGTTGGGCTGCCTTAGCTTACTTAGGCATAGGATTTTTACCATCATGGAAATTTAAAGCCATTGCGGTAGGGTGTTTATTTCATTTATTTACCGACTCGGTTGACTGCTATTTAGGTGGATTAAAACCAAATTTAGCAATCACGATGAGTTGTGATAAAAATCACTTTATATCTAATCTAAATAACAACTTTATTATCCAAGAATAGAAATAAATTTACTTTTCCCTTTATTTTTATTTGGATTGCTTAGTAAATTTAATTAACACACCACCTATAATCAGCAAAACACCTATTATTTGCAATAGTAGGTTATTGCTTCCAACACCACTAAATATATCAATAACCAAACTTGAGATCATTTGCCCACAAATAGCTAAAACAGACGTTAACATCACACCCAATAGCGGTAATACATAGCTATTAATGACAACAAAGAACGCACCAATAATACCACCAGCGAAGGCAATTAAAGGGATCGTTGAGAGTTCAATAGAGTGGTAATCTTTTATCCATAAAACGAAAATAGTTAAAAATATAAAGCCAACTAAGTGATTGATTAAAGAGCTATAAAAAGCATTGCTATTTTGTGCTAGTTTACCATTTAAAGTACGGCTTGTTACAATACAAACACCATTAAATAATGCAATTAAAATAAAAACACTCATCAGTTATCTACCTATAATTAATAATGCACTACCAGAAATAAGTAAAAAGCACATAAATAAATCACGTAAGGTAATTTTTCTTTTTTCAACCCCAAACCATCCCATTGCATCAACAATAACGCTAAAAAGAATTTGTCCTGTTATCATTAAAATAATGCTACCAGAAAGCGACAATGTACTATTTACTGTAATTGCAGCTAATAACACCGTAAATGCTCCAGGGATACCACCTAAATACCATAGGATTTTTATTTTATTATTATTTTTTTTGCTCAGTTGATTCTTTCTTAAATATAAAATATATATAATTAAAGAGAAAATAGCCCCTATACCGTGTGT
The DNA here is from genome assembly GCA_023454395.1 of Pseudomonadota bacterium. Taxonomy (GTDB): domain Bacteria; phylum Pseudomonadota; class Gammaproteobacteria; order Enterobacterales; family Enterobacteriaceae; genus Proteus; species Proteus appendicitidis. The sequence continues at coordinate 8,006 of JAEYFY010000323.1, read as the reverse complement.
TATCCATGATGCGGTTAATGGCGTTGTAAAACTGGCCAAGTAACTATTACTCATAATCATTAATGAAAGTAAAACACCAGAAAAAATTGCAATAAGAGAGAGAATATACTTGTTATTCATAATATTAAGTCTATATAAATCATTTTTTGTGTGGATTTAAAATATTCCTTTTCGAGAATACTGGCAAGAAAACACACTGTTTACTCTAGGTTGACAATATGAATGATATGAATGTCTTTCCCATCCTGATTGCTGTAGCTGAACACTTGAGTATTACCAAAGCTGCCAAAACATTAAATATGACAAAATCGGCAGTCAGTAAGGCTATCCAAGGTATAGAAGAGAAGTTAGGTGTACGCTTATTTCATCGAACGACAAGAAGTGTCAGTTTAACTGAAGAGGGAATTGTTTATATTGGTTATATTCGAGAGTCTTATAATTTAGCTGTAATGGCAGAAGAGGCTGTTTCACAATTTAGCGATAAAGCAAAAGGTAGCATTAAAATTTCGGCTCCTATGTCATTTGGTACGTTACATATTGCTAAGATAATGCCTTTATTTATGCAGAAATACCCCGAGCTGGATGTACAACTTTTATTTGATGACAAAGTAACGGATTTAGTTGCAGAAGGATACGATCTTGCAATTAGAATTGGTGAATTACCCGATTCATCATTAATAGCACGTCAATTATCACCTTGTTATAGCCAGCTTTACGCATCTTCAGAATATCTTGATAAATATGGTAAGCCTATGCAAGTTTCTGAGCTAAAAAATCACAATTGCTTATCGTATTCATTATATCAAGCTGGCATGGAGTGGATTTTTTATCAAAAAGGTAAAAAATATAGCCATATTCCTAAAGGTAGCTATCGTGTTAATAACAGCGAGGCATTATTACAAGCTGTTTTACAAGGGATAGGTATCGCCTTACTTCCACATTTTATTACTCACACAGACTTATCAAACACAAATAAAAAGCTTATTCCTATTTTGACATCCTTTGATTTACCTGAGCACTTTATTTATGCAGTTTATCCTGATAAGAAAAACCTTCCTCGCAAGATAACGCTATTTGTTGATTTCTTAAAAGAACAATTCGGTGCAAATAGCGACTACCAACGCAACATCGAAAGAAAATCATCACAATAAACGGTTATCATCGCCGAAAAAGTCATTGGCTAGCCACTGTGCTACGGTTTTAGTATTAATTTGATTTGCTTGTAGCTTTTCAATCGCAAAATATTCCGGGAATGAAGCATCAGATCCTTCATACTCTTTTTCGAGTTGTTCTAGTTTGGCGAGCGCATTTTCATAGTTATCAAAAATGGCTTCAATATCACGATAGATCTGCCCAAAACCTTCACTAAACCGTGAAACAGGGTAATAAAAATCGGAAAGGGGGATATCACAGCTAAAACTGTTTAATTTTACATCTTCGATTTCTATCCATCGCTCTTTTTCAGTGAGCACTTTAACTTGATTGCCTTCGCTTTGATTATCTTTAATAAATGTCGCTTTTGCTTTTTGAGCTGCATCTTCATTATCAAAAGCCCCTAAAATAAAATCAGGTCCTTCGTAACCCGAAATTCCAACTATACACAAGTAAATTGTATTCATATTTTTTTACTCTTTCCCGAGACAAACCTTTTAGATGATTTTACAATCATAATTAATATCATTTCAGGCATTATAAGCCTCTAATATGCTGTATGACTTCACTTATTTTCTCTCTTTTTAGCCACATAATCTGGTGGTAATTACAAAAAGCTTGATGTAGAGTGCTCAGTCTTTTTTTAATGAAGTCTATTGGGGAGGCTGAATGTTTATTGGCTTTGACTACGGAACATCAAATTGTTCTGTTGCAATTATGAAAGAGGGAAAACCGACTCTTTTGCCTTTAGAAGGTAATGATGTGTATATTCCATCAACCCTTTGTGCGCCAACCCGTGAATCTGTTTCTGAGCACTTATTCCGCCATTTAAATATTAAACCTTCCAGTGAAGTTGGCGAACAATTACTAAGAAAGTCGATCGCGTTTAATCGAGAAGAAGATATTGAATTAGTTCCTGAAGATATTCTCTTCGGACAATCTGCATTAAGTTTATACCTACGTGATCCTCGTGATGTCTATTACGTTAAATCACCTAAATCCTTCTTAGGTGCTTCAGGGCTACATGATATACAAATTAGCTTCTTTGAAGATTTAGTTTGCGCCATGATGGCAAATATTAAGCACCAAGCAGAAAAAAGCACACAAGAAGCGATCACAGATACCGTTATCGGCAAACCTATTAACTTTAATGGATTAGGTGGCGATGCTTCAAATAGGCAAGCTGAAAGTATTCTTATCCGTGCAGCTAAAAGAGCTGGCTTTAAGAATATTATGTTTGAATTTGAACCTGTTGCTGCCGGGCTTGAATATGAATCGACGTTAACTAAAGACCAAACTGTATTAGTCGTTGATATTGGGGGTGGTACAACTGACTGCTCATTAATTCAAATGGGGCCGAGTTATCAAGGCAAAACCGACCGTTCAAACACATTACTTGCCCATAGTGGACAACGTGTTGGTGGTAATGATCTTGATATTTACCTTGCTTTTAAACAGCTTATGCCTTTATTTGGTATGACAGGATTAACGTCTTCAGGTATTAAATTACCGCTGAAACAGTTTTGGGACCCTATTGCGATTAATAATGTAGAAGCACAAAAAGAATTTTATTCTCGTCAAAACCTTGCTGTATTAAATCAGCTAAGACGGGATGCAAAAGAGCCTGAAAAAATAACGCGCCTTATTGAAGTCTATAATGAAACATTAGGTTACAGCATTGTCCGTCGTGCTGAAGAAGCTAAAATCGCTTTATCAGATTCTCCTGAGTATATTGCTAATATCGCATTATTAAGTGAAACCTTAGAATTAACCATTGAACGCGATCAGATGGTTGAATCTATTGAATCGCCAAAAAGTAAAATGATTGAATTGGTTAATGATGCGGTAAAACAAGGGGGAATAAAACCGGACGCTATCTTTATGACTGGAGGTTCGGCACGTTCGCCTATTTTATGCCAAGCAATAGAACAACAGTTACCCAATGTTCCTATTGTTAAAGGTAATGACTTTGGCTCTGTCACCGCCGGATTGGCACGTTGGGGCGAGGTTTGCTTTAAATAATTAATATCAAATAATGGGTTTTAAATAACTGGCATTTTCAATATATTAAAACGCTTTACATTCAATCTTTGTATTGATTAGATGTGGAGCGTTTTTCTTTATAAACACGATAAAAACACAACACCCGACCCAAATACATTAAAATCCCTTCACATTTGATATTATATTGTTTAGGTAATAGGCTTTTTTTCTGTTTAAACCACAATAAAAACACAAAACCACAACAGAATACATTAATATTTCTTTACACTTAATCGTTATATTGATTAGATGTGAGGCGTTTTTTGTATAAAACACGATAAAAATACAATATTCGACAGGAGAACACATGTACCGCTTCCAAAATGATTATAATGAAATTGCACATCCTACGGTTATTAAGGCAATCACTGATACAATTGGGCAACGCTATGATGGATATGGGATGGATACGCTTTGTCATCAAGCTACGCAATTAATAAAACAGCGTATTCAACAACCTGATGCGGATATTCATTTTTTTAATGGTGGCACCATTACAAATTTAACCGCTATCTCTCATTTTTTACGTCCATACCAAGCTGTTATTTCTGTCAGTACAGGGCATATTGCGACACATGAAACCGGTGCCATTGAAGCAACAGGGCATAAAGTTATCACTACATTTTCGGCTGATGGCAAATTAACACCTGCGCAATTAAAACCTATTCTTGCTGAGCATAATGATGAACATGGAGTTCAACCTAAGCTTGTTTATATAACGAATGCCACAGAAATTGGTACGGTTTATCGTAAAGATGAGTTACAAGCGCTACGTAACTTCTGTAACGAGCATAATTTGTGGTTATATCTTGATGGCGCCCGTTTAGCAGCCGGATTAATGTCTGCGCAAAGTGATCTAACTATCGAAGATATCGCCAACTTAACCGATGCTTTTTATATTGGAGGCACTAAAATCGGTGCAATGTCAGCTGAAACGCTAGTAATTTGTCACCCAGCATTAAAATCTGATTTCCGTTTTAGCTTAAAACAAAAGGGTGGATTACAAGCAAAAGGTTGGTTATTAGGCGCGCAATTTGAAGCTTTATTTAAAGATGATCTCTATTTTAAATTAGGCAAACACCTTAATGAAATGGCGTCACAATTAGCAGCATTCTTTACTACACAAGGTTTTGAGTTTTTAGCGCCACCGGAATCTAACCAAGTTTTTGTTATTTTACCAAACACAATTGCAGAAAAATTAACACAGCAGTTTGTTTTTCATCGTGTTTTACTTGAAGATCCTAATTTGAGTTGTTTACGTCTTTGTACTTCTTGGGCAACAACACAGCAAGACATTGATGAATTTAAAACAGCATTTCTTCAATTAGTTTAAAATTTCAGTCTATATATTCAGCTCTTATTTTTATGTATTACACGCTTATTAAGTGTGTAATGCATTTTCGATATAATCAGAATTTAATTACCTTAAATCTAAACATAATGATGGAGAGGCGCATTAATAATGTTATATTAATACTTCCTCTCTCAACATAGGTAGGGTAAAAGAATGAAGAAATTGACACTCCAAGAGATGACAGATGCCCAACAAATGCGAGTAAAAACCAGAATAGGTCAAGAGAGAAAGAAATTAGGGCGTGAATTAACCAATGCTGAAATGAATAAAGTCAAAGACTCCATTATTACCGAAATCTCCCTCGAAGTTGAAAAAGCCACCAAAAAAGCACAAGCCCTCAAGAAAAAACAGAAATTAGCTCCTAGTGATGAAACCTACAGTTGGTCAGCTAAAAACCATACTCGGGGATATCGTTAATTTTTTGCCTTGCTAATTAATTCGATGACTAGCAAGGAGTTACCTAAACACAAAAAAATAGCGCCAATCCTTTAAAGATGGCGCTATTTTTCCCTGATGTTGACGCAATATTGCTATATTTCCATTGTCTCAATTAATGAATATAGCTTTTTAAAAGCATGATATTTTTTTTCGTATATTTTGTGTTTTTCTAAATTAGGTGTATGACGTTTTTCAAGCTTAGGTTGAGAAAGAATAACCTGTGATGAATGAGCAGGGTTTACCGCTAATTGTGCGAGCCTTGCTGCACCAAGTGCAGGGCCAACATCACCGCCTTGACGATAATCGAGGGTTTTCCCTGTAATATCTGCCAGAAGTTGTCGCCAATATTCACTTCTAGCACCACCACCAATTAATGTAATATTATCAGCTAATTGCCCCGCATTTTCTGCAACTTCAATCCCTTGTCGTAACGCAAAACTTACACCTTCAAGAACCGCTTGGCATAAGTCAGCCCGTTGATGCTCATGGGTTAATCCCCAAAAGACACCTTTCGCATTAGGGTTGTTATATGGTGTCCGTTCACCTGAAAGATAAGGTAAAAACAGGAGAGGGCTATCAGCAAAAATCGCGTGTTCCACTTCTTCAAACATCGCACCGACATCCTCGATCCCTGTTAATTGGCACACCCAATCAAGACATGATGCAGCACTTAGCATCACTGACATTAAATGCCAAGTCTTGGGTAATGCATGACAAAAGCTGTGTACTGCATTATCACTATTTTGGAGAAACTTTTCGCTAACAACAAAATAAACACCCGAAGTACCTAAAGAGAGCATCGCTTGGCCAGGTTGATAAACACCGACACCAATTGCACCCGCGGCATTATCGCCACCACCCGCAATAATAGGGACTTGTTTCATCTGCCATTTTTTAGCGATATCAGCCAATAGATAGCCTGTTATTTGATTACCTTCAAACAACGTAGGCATTTGGCGACGCGTTAATCCTGTCGCATTTAAAAGCTCTTCACTCCAATCTCGCTTTTGCATGTCTAACCAAAGCGTGCCAGCTGAATCTGACATATCACTGGCGAAATTACCGCTCATCTTCCAACGTAAAAAATCTTTAGGTAATAAAACATGTGCAATGCGTTGAAAGATTTCAGGCTCCTGTTCAGCAACCCATTGTAGTTTTGGTGCCGTAAAGCCGGGCATAACTAAGTTACCCGTGATTTTTTTAAACTGAGGATATTGCGCCTCAAGCACTTGGCACTGCTTAAAACTACGACCATCGTTCCATAAGATTGCAGGACGTAGCACCGCTTGTTGAGCATCAAGTAAAACGGCGCCATGCATCTGACCGCTTAATCCAATCGCTTCGATTTTATCCATAGGATAACTGCGTCCAAGCTGAAGAATAGCGTCTTGTGTGGCTTGCCACCATTGCAGTGGATCTTGTTCTGACCATTGAGGGTGAGGGCGTGATATTGCTAAAGAAACAGAATGACTGGCAACAACGTCACCTTGCTCATTCATGATGATCGCTTTAACGCTTGAAGTGCCTAAATCTAGCCCTAAATACATAAAGTTACCTCATGACCTATATCTAATTAATAGACACAGCGGAAAACCCGCTGTGTTATTACATTTATGCAATTAACCAAAAATATAGCGATTCACTAAACTTTCGAGCATTTCTTGGCGTCCACTTTGTAACTGTGGCGCTAAAGTATTGTTTTGTGCATATTTCGCCACATCTTCAAGGCTATATTTACCTTGTAAGATATTTTGACCAAACTCTGCACTCCAGCCCGAATAACGCTGTGCCGTAAATTTATCAAGACCACCATCTTGGATCATTCTTGCTGCAATGCGTAATGCCATTGCCATTGTATCCATTCCTGAAATATGCCCATAGAAAAGGTCATATTTATCATTACTTTGACGACGAACTTTAGCATCAAAGTTTAAACCACCCGTTGTAAATCCACCTGATTTAAGAATTTCATACATCACAAGTGCATTTTCTTCTACGCTATTTGGGAATTGGTCTGTATCCCAACCTAATTGTGGATCGCCACGGTTAGCATCAACAGAGCCTAAAATTCCTAACGCAATGGCAGTCGCAATTTCATGATGGAAGCTATGTCCTGCTAATGTTGCGTGGTTGGCTTCAATGTTTACTTTGACTTCTTTTTCAAGACCAAACTGTTTTAAGAAACCATAAACAGTCGCAGTATCATAGTCATACTGGTGTTTTGTCGGCTCTTGTGGTTTGGGTTCAATCAGTAATGTGCCTTGGAAACCAATTTTATGTTTGTGTTCAACAACCATCTGCATAAAACGGCCAATTTGCTCTCTTTCTTGGCGTAAATCTGTATTTAACAGTGTTTCATAGCCTTCACGTCCGCCCCATAATACATAGTTTTCGCCACCCAGTGTTTTTGTCGCTTTCATCGCTTCACAGACTTGTGTCGCAGCCCATGCAAAAACGTCAGGATCTGGATTGGTTGCTGCACCTGCACCATAACGAGGATTAGTGAAGCAGTTTGCTGTTCCCCATAATAACTTAACGTTGGTTTCTTCTTGTTTTTTCGCTAATACATCAGTGATTGCCGCCATATTAGAGATATATTCATTGATGTTATTACCTTCAGAAATAACATCGACATCATGAAAACAGTAGAAAGGAACATTGAGTTTATGAAAGAACTCAAAGGCTACATCGGCTTTGCGTTTTGCTTGTTCTAAGGCTTCACCCGGAGTTTGCCACGGTCTATCAAAAGTACCGATACCGAACATATCAGAACCATTCCAACAGAAATTATGCCAATAACAAGCCGCAAATCTTAGGTGATCTTCCATTCGTTTACCTAAAATAATCTCATCAGGATTATAGTAACGAAACGCTAATGGGTTATCGCTTGTTGTGCCTTCATATTGAATTTGTTCAATTTTATCAAAGTAAGACATGGAACCGTCCTTATTTAGTATCAAGTTGTAATTCTGAATGTGATTCAAGCTCAGCAGTCATCTCTTCCTGCTCTTCTGGTGTT
>JAEYFY010000249.1 GCA_023454395.1 Pseudomonadota bacterium | reverse complement strand
AACAAATCCTCAATAGTCACAAGCCCTATTTTTGCCAGCTTGTCTGCCTGACTTGCACCTACGCCGTGAAGAGTGGTTAAGGGGATTGCATCAAGCAGTTTTCCTTTCATGGGATCAATACTCCGTCTTTTTTAATTTCCTAAGTTGTTTTTGCGTCATTTGCATTTCTGCCCACCATGATTCAGGTGCTTCAATCTCACCACTACCATTAATATAAGGGCGAGGTAGTCCTTTTCGACGAGAAACTTCTGCCAATACTGGGTATCCACCTTCAAAGAGAAGAATTTGTTGTTGTTCTTCCGTTAAGGTGCTTTCTGTTCGATTATACATACCCGCAGCCTGACGTTGGCGTTGTGCTTCATATAAAATTAGCGCACTGGCGACAGAAACATTTAGGGATTGTACCATTCCCATCATCGGCACAATAATATCTTGATCTGCTAGCGCGATAGCATCTTGTGAGATCCCCGTTTTTTCTTGTCCCATAATAATACAAGTCGGGCGTGTGTAATCAATCTCACGGAAATCCACTGCTTTATCTGAGAGATGAGTCGCAAGAACTTGCATACCTTGGGCGCGAAAGGCGCTAACGGCATTTGTAATAGTAGGATGAGTCTCTACATTGACCCAACTGTTACTTCCTGCTGCGGGGGAAACTAACATCCGCATTTTTTCTTCAGGCCAAATCGCATGAATTTTAGGGATACCCACAGCATCCGCTGTTCTTATAACCGCAGCAACATTATGGGATTTATGCACTTCTTCAAGGCAAACAGTAAGATCAGGCTGCCGCATCGCCATCATTTGGCAGATGCGGGCATATCGAATTGAATTCATGACTAGTTTTTATTACGGCTAACGCGCAGAACGTCTGGCATGATGCGAAGTTTACGCATGATATTGGCTAATTGAATTCTGTCTTTCGCGGTTAAGCGAATAAAAGCACAATATACGCGACCATCTTTCTCTTCTGTATTCATACTTTGAATACTTGAATTTGCATCATTAATAGCTGCGGTTAAGTTTGCTAAAGCGCCTTGGTGGTTAATCATATCAACTTTAATTTCAGTGATGAAATCGCTGTTGATCTCTTTATCCCACTCGACAGGCATGAATTTTTCAGGCTCTTTTTGGTAACCACGAATATTACGACAAGATTCATGGTGAATAACCAAACCTTTACCCGGGCTAATATGTGCAATGATAGGATCACCCGGAATAGGGCGACAACATTTGGCGAAGGAGATCAATACGCCATCAGCACCTTTAATTGGGAGTTTAGGTGTTTCATCATTAGCTGTTTCTGTTTGTGCGTTCTCATCTTGATTTTGACTATCAATCAATAAATTACGCGCAACAACAACGCTCATAGTATTACCTAAACCAATTTCAGCCATTAAGTCGTCGATTGAATGAAGCTTCATACGCTTCAATTCGCGCTCAATATTTTCAGCTGAAATATCAGCAAGCTTGTGCTCACCTAATGCGTGATTGAGTAAACGACGACCTAGATTAATAGAGTCTTCACGTTTTAGGTTTTTCAGCAGTTGTCGAATTTTAGAGCGCGCTCTTGAACTGACGACAAAGTTTAGCCAAGCTGCATTCGGTCTTGCACCCGGAGCAGTAATAATCTCAACGGTTTGCCCTGTGCGTAGCGATTGTGAAAGTGGATAAGGTTGTCTATCAACCCTTGCACCGACACAGGCATGACCGATATCTGTGTGTACGGCATAAGCAAAATCGACAGGGGTAGCACCTGTTGGTAATTCAACAATGCGCCCTTCTGGCGTGAAAACGTAGATTTCATCAGGAAAGAGATCTGATTTTACGTTTTCAATAAATTCAAATGAGCTACCTGCGCTTTGTTGCAATTCAAGTAAACTTTGCATCCAGCGTTGCGCTCTAACTTGTGCCGTTGTACCCGGTTGTTCACCTTGCTCTTTATAAGCCCAATGTGCAGCAACCCCCATTTCTGCCATTTGATCCATATCTTCAGTACGAATTTGTACTTCAACTGGCACTCCATGAGGGCCAATGAGTGAGGTATGAAGAGATTGATAGCCGTTGGCTTTGGGGATTGCAATATAGTCTTTAACTCGACCGGGGCGAGGCTTATAAAGACTGTGCATTTGACCTAAAACGCGATAACAGGTATCGACTTCTTTCACGATAACGCGAAAGGCGTAAATATCCATAATCGAGTGAAAACGTTGCTCTTTTAACAACATTTTCCGATAGATAGAGTAAAGGTGTTTTTCGCGACCGTTCACTTTGCATTCGATATGCGCTTCTGTCAGGCGACCTTCAATTTCAGAGAGGATTTTATTAATCATCTCTTTACGGTTACCCCGAGCAGCTTTAACGACTTCTTTGATTACACGGTAGCGATTAGGATGTAGCGCCTCGAAACCCAGCTCTTCAAGCTCTGTTTTGATATGGTGTATACCTAAACGATGTGCAAGAGGGCTGTAAATTTCGAGTGTTTCGCGAGCAATACGGCGACGTTTATCTGGGCGTAATGATCCCAGTGTGCGCATATTGTGAGTTCGGTCTGCCAGCTTGATCAAAATGACGCGGATATCTTTTACCATCGCCATAATCATCTTACGGAAGTTTTCAGCCTGAGCCTCTTTTTTGTCTCTAAACTTCAATTTATCAAGTTTAGACACTCCTTCAACAAGATCGGCAACCGTACTACCAAAGAGGCTTTCGATATCTTGGAAGGTTGCAGGTGTATCTTCGATAACATCATGCAACAGCGCCGCCATCAGCGTTTGGTGGTCTAATCGCATATCTGCAAGAATACACGCAACCGCAACAGGGTGAGTAATATAAGGCTCACCACTTGAACGAGTTTGCCCCTCGTGGGCATTTCGGGCGACGATAAAGGCTTTTTTAAGTTGTTCGACTTGCTCCGATGGCAAGTATTTTTGAACGATTTGATTCAGGCTTTCAAACAGGTACAAGGCAGACCTACCCCTATTTTATAAAACGATTAACGACGACCTTCCGCAATCGCTGAAACAGCCTGTAACTCTGCTGCTTCTTGCTCTTGCTGCTCTTGACGTTCACGAGCATCAAGAATTTTACCGTTAATCAGGCCTTCTTCGATTTCACGTAGCGCGACAACAGTCATTTTATCATTTTCTTCTGGAACTAAAGGATCTTTAGCGCCAACTTGTAACTGACGCGCACGACGTGCTGCGACCAGAACGAGGTCAAAACGGTTACCAATTTTTTCTACAGCGTCTTGAACGGTTACGCGTGCCATATTTGTGTTACTCCACCATTAACGAAATGACTGGGCATAATACTGAAAGTTAACTCAGTCTGCCAATAATTTGCTGATTAAATCACCATGTCGTAGCGTTTGACGATCAAGGCGTAATTTTTCTGAGCGAATAATTGATTGTAAATCAGCAAGCGCAGTATTGAAATCATCATTAATCAGCAAATAATCATACTCATTAAAATGTTCCATTTCCGATACAGCTTGTGACATACGTTTTGTAATCACTTCTTCGCTATCTTGCCCACGTCCACGAAGTCGGCGGTAAAGCTCTTCTTTTGACGGTGGCAGAATAAAAATACTGCGAGCTTCAGGCATCGCTTTGCGCACTTGCTGTGCGCCTTGCCAGTCAATATCTAAAAAGACATCGACACCACTGGCTAAGATTTCTTTGATAACTTTGCCGGATGTACCGTAATAGTTACCAAAAACACAAGCATGTTCGAGGAAATCCCCACTGTCTATCATGCTTTTAAATTCTTCTTCAGTAACAAAGAAGTAATGTTCACCATGGTTCTCTCCCGGGCGCATTGGGCGGGTTGTATGAGAGACAGAAACCTGTGTGTCATATAAAGGCTGTGTTTTTAACAGCGCTTGAATAAGACTTGATTTACCCGCACCGCTTGGAGCGGAAACAATATAAAGTGTTCCTTGGATCATGATGACTTTCTGAATTTGACTGGAGAATTAAGTATAAATACATGTTTAGGGAGCAAATCCCCCATATAGTATACACATACAATGAATGACATACAGTGCCCATGTTTAATACAGGGCTATTTTTTTCTTATTACATTCTATTTTCTTAATATAGAAACAAGAGAAAAATTAAACTATGTCAATATTAACATACAATTAAAGGCTCAGTGATAGGAATTACCTTTTATCACGATAGCGAAAAGAGATTATATTTTGAGATACCCCACAGAATCAAAAAGAACCGCTGTCGTTAAAACAGCGATTCGTTAATCTTGATTCTCGTAATTAAAGACAGGCAAGCCCAATTTATAACGAATAGCGAGAAGTCGAGCGGTTAATCCAGCAATTAGGGTAATGATGATAATGACGTCTCTTGGTAATGGTGTATAAAACAGTAATCCCATATAAAGCCACGCAGCACCAAAAGCGATACCGGCATAAATTTCTTTTTGGAAAACCAGAGGAATGGTATTACAAAGCATATCTCTTAATACACCACCAAAAGCACCTGTAATCACCGCGGCAATAGCAGCAATAATGGGACCATATTCCATATCGAGTGCGATTTGTGCGCCGATAATAGAGAAAACCATTAGGCCGATAGCATCTAGGATAAGAAAGAGTCGCTGTAGGTGCTTCATCATAGGAGCTACCCACATAGTAATAACAGCAGCACATGCAACAGTGACGATATATTCGGGGTGTTTGACCCAACCTAGTGGGTAATGGCCGAGTAGAATGTCTCTGACAGAGCCACCACCAATAGCTGTTGCAGAGGCGATAATAATTACGCCAAAAACATCCATTTTACGACGGCCAGCAGCAAGCGCACCCGTCATGGCTTCTGCAGTAATACCAATAATATAGAGAACACTAAGTAACATGATTTTCTAATTTTCTGACTATTTAGTGAGGATAGAGTAATTACCTTGCGAAAAAGTCTCGACTGAATTTTTTTAGTGCCAGGTAGAATTAATTAGTTTTTATAATGTGGAAATTTATTTCCCGATAAGGATAAATATGTCTTTTCAGGAACACCAGATTACGTTTGATAGCCGTCATCATCAGCTAACTAATATAAATGTTTGGACACCAGATAGCCAGTGGTTAGTCTATGATGTACGTCCCAATGGGGGATCTTTTACAGGTCTAACCATAGAAAAAACTCATGCGAAAACAAAACAGCAACAGATAATTTACACAGCAACACAAGGGGCACATGCAGGCGTTGTGACCGTAAGCCCAACAGAGCCTGTGCGTTATGCGTTTATTCATGGGCCAGAAAACCCAGATAATGAATGGCATTATGACTTTCATCATCGTCGTGGTGTGATTGTTGATGAGTCAGAAAACAATCGTGCATTTAATATTGATGCGTGTTCATTGACTTCACCTTATCAAGCGGGTGCATTACGTGGCGGCACGCATGTTCATGTCTTTAGCCCTGACGGTACTCGTTTAAGCTTTACTTATAATGATCATATTATGCACGAATTAGGGAGCGAATATGATCAACGTAATGTGGCTGTTGCTGTACCTCTTAAAGCGGTTAATGTCACTAAGAAACATCCTCGTGAATATGATGGTGAATACTTCTGTACCGTGATAAGCCAAACTGTGGCGCATCCACAAAAGGGAAGCGACGAAATTAATAAAGCTTATGAAGAGTGTTGGATTGGTACCCAAGGTTATACAAAGGCTGATGGTTCACAACAACGCTGGGCTATTGCATTTATCGGCGATACTGTGAGTGAAAAGGGCGATAAAGTTTCTGATATTTTCTTAGTGGATTTACCTGATGATAATCATGCTTTTAGCATTGAAGGTGATAAACCATTAGCTGGAACTGACACAACAATGCCAGCAGTGGCTAAAGGGGTTCATCAAGTTCGCCTAACAAATACAGCAAATAGAAAATATGCAGGTGTTTTAAATCAGCCTCGTCACTGGTTAAGAAGCTCTCCACAAGGCGATGCGATTGCTTTTTTAATGAAAGATGATAACGGTATTGTGCAGTTATATACCGTATCGCCAAGTACGAAAGCAATAAAGCAAGTCACTTCGCAGGATTGGGATATTCAGTCAGCCTTTACGTGGAATAGTAACGGACAATATCTCACCTTTATTTGTGATAATAGCGTGATGTTATGTAATGTGAAAACGGGTGAGTTAACTCGATTAACAGAAAAAACAGCACAAGCACCAAGTAGTGACGCTGTCGTATTCTCTCCAGATGACCACTATATTGCATTTATGCGTGATGTTGAGGGTTATCGCCAGATATTTACAGTAGAGACTGGGTTGTAAAACGTTGCTATAGATTGAGAAGGTATCTTAAATAATAAGATACCTTCTAGTTTAATAAAAAACTAATAATTTAAATATGAATTAAAATATTTATTTGTTTTGATTTATTTTATTGTTTTTTCTATTTTTATTTGTTGTGCTAAATTAATAAACTTTAGTAAGGTAATAACGAGAAATATTTAAAAGTAATTTATTATTAATGGAATAATATATAAAAATGGAATTGAATTTATGCTGGTGGAATATGGGATTATCTCCACCAATCAGATCAAGTAAGAAAATAAATATAGAAGATATTGGGTTGGCAAAAAAATACCTTGGGAGAATGATAGAAAAAAGAACATTGGATATAGTGGCACTTTGTGAGATTTCTAAAAAAGAAAACCTAGATTTTAAACAATTAGCTTGCGAATTAGATATGGAATACGTTGATTTATCAGGAAGAATAGGACGTATATTTATTGATATATCTATAATGTATAAAATGAGTAAATTAGAGTTTATCTCAAGTAAATATTTAACTAAGCTTCAACCTGATAATAGAACAATAAGAGTCGGTGTGAGTGTTGTATTTAAAGAGATTGAAAATCAAAAAATGATCACCTTCTTTTTATCACACTGGCCATCAGTACTCAGTGCTGATGATCAAGTTAGACGTATTGCTGCTCAAGAGTTGAGGAATAGTATTGATAAGTTATTTGAGAATAAAGGCAAAGATGCTCAAATTATTTGCATGGGCGATTATAATACAGAGCCTTATTCTGATGCGATGATTAATACGTTATATGCAACGAGAGACTACCATATAATAAAGAAGAAAAGAGAATTACTATTTAACCCATTTTGGTATCTTTTGTCTGATAAGAAAACAAATAATTTAGGTACATATTATTATAATTCAGCATCAATGAGTCGATGGTATGTGTTTGATCAAATGATTTTCTCTTCATCATTTTTATATGGGAAAGAAGATTGTTTTAAGTTAGATCTCGAAAAGATTGATTTTTATCGGATACTAAATGATGATAATCACTGCCTAGATAATATTTTCTTTAAAAAATTTGATCATTATCCAATATTTTGTAGGATTTCACATGAACGATGAAAGTAATTTTTTTGAAAAGATAAAGGCTTCATTAGATAGAGCATCTTCTATCATTGATATAAAAAAGCAAATAGAAAATAAGATAAGTATAGTTATCGAAAAACTAGAAATGATCACTAATAATAAAATAAAAATATTATTTAAAGACAATCATCATTACTGCCCTAAATTTATTAATAGTGAAAGGCTTATTTATATCGATAAAGTAAATTTAAGTGATGAGTCTGGATTTATACTATTTGGTTATAGTTTTAGTAAAATAAATGGTTTTCCTATTGAGATAGAAACTGAAATTGAATCTTTTCATGCAGAAAATATTGATGATTTATTACATATTATTGTGAATATCATTGATAGAGAATCGATAAGAATTATGGAGCTTGTTCATCATCCCCTCAAAGATAACTCAAGTAAAAATAATGAGATTTGATAAAAAAACCGGCATTGCTTTCACAATGCCGGTTTACGTATTTTGAGCTTTACAGCTTATTGTAAAACAGAAATATCCGCGACTTTTAAGAACAATTCGCGCAATTGACTTAACATGGTTAAACGGTTGATACGAACTGCTTCGTCCTCATCCATTACCATGACTTTATCAAAGAAGTTATTGACTACATCACGTAATGAAGCCAATTCAACTAATGCTTCTTGGTATTTACGTTCTGCAAATAATGGTGCTAATTTATCTTGTAATACAGAAAGATTAGCCGCTAATTGAACTTCTTCTGGTGCTTTTAAGACGGAAGCTAAAACAGTGTCATTAAGTTTTACGTTAGCCGATTTCGCTAAGATATTAGAAACACGTTTATTGGCTTCTGCTAATGCAGAGGCTTCTTCTAATGTACGGAAATAAGTTACCGCTTTAACACGAGCATTGAAGTCAGCAGGTTGTGTTGGGCGACGTGCTAATACAGCTTGAATCGTATCAATGCTGTAACCCAATTCTTGATACCAAGAACGGAAACGACCTAACATAAATTCAACCACATCACTGACGACATTTTTATTAGTCAGCTTGTCACCATAAAGGCGAACCGCTTCTTGCGTTAATTCTTCAATATCTAACGGTAAATCTTGCTCAACGATGATACGTAAAACACCCAGTGATGCACGACGCAGAGCAAACGGATCTTTATCCCCTTTAGGATGTTGACCAATACCGAAAATACCCGCAAGCGTATCCATTTTCTCTGCAATAGCGAGGGCGCTAGCAACAGGATTAGAAGGTAATTCATCCCCTGCGAAACGAGGCTGATATTGTTCTTTCAATGCAACAGCGACTTCTTCGGCTTCACCATCATGACGCGCATAATGCATACCCATAACACCTTGGGTATCTGTGAATTCGAACACCATGTTGGTCATTAAGTCACATTTTGACAGTAAACCTGCACGGGTTGCTTTATTAACATCAGCACCCATTTTGCCAGCAATAAAGCCAGCTAATGCTTGAATACGGTCAGTTTTATCACGCAGTGTACCTAAATCTTTCTGGAATAATACGGTTTCAAGGCGTGGTAAGTTGTCTTCTAAACGTTGTTTACGGTCAGTTTTGAAGAAAAACTCAGCATCAGCTAAACGAGGACGTACCACTTTTTCGTTACCGCTAATGATCTGTTGTGGATCAGAAGATTCAATATTAGTGACGAAAATAAAGTTAGGTAACAATTTGCCTTGCTTGTCATAAACAGGGAAGTATTTTTGGTCACCTTTCATGGTATAAACCAGCGCTTCAGCAGGAACTTCAAGGAATTTTTCCTCAAATTTTGCTGTTAACACAACTGGCCATTCAACCAATGAAGTGACTTCTTCGACTAAGCTATCGCTTAAATCTGCGATACCACCAAGTTTTTCAGCCGCAAGACGAGCATCATGAAGAATAATTGATTTACGCGTTTCGTAATCAGCAATCACTTTTCCGCGCTCATAAAGAATTTCAGGATACTGATCTGCATTATCAATAGTGAATTCAGCTTCACCCATAAAGCGGTGACCACGAATGATGCGATCGCTTTGGATACCTAAAATTTCACCATCAATAACAGTATCACCTAATAATAAGGTGACCGTATGAACTGGGCGTACAAAGTGAGTTTCTTTATCGCCCCAGCGCATTAATTTTGGAATTGGTAATTTTGATAATGCATTGCTTACCATGCCAATCAGTAATTGGTTAACAGCTTCACCTTTTACTTCTGCACGATAAAATAACCATTCGCCTTTATCTGTTGATAAACGCTCTGCTTGGTCAACAGTAATGCCATTACCTCTTGCCCAACCTTCAGCTGCTTTGGTTGGTTTACCATCAGCGTCAAATGCTTGAGCAATCGCAGGACCCCGTTTTTCAATGGTTCTATCTGCTTGTGATTTTGCCATATTAGCGACTTTAATCGCTAAACGGCGGGGTGCTGCAAACCAAGATATATCACCATGAGTGATGTTTGCGTTATCCAGTTCAGCAGTAAAATTAGCAGCAAAAGATTCGGCTAAAGAACGAAGCGCTTTCGGCGGTAATTCTTCTGTGCCGATTTCCACGAGGAAAGTCTCAGTTGTCATGATAGCCTCTTACT
>JAEYFY010000242.1 GCA_023454395.1 Pseudomonadota bacterium | reverse complement strand
TGTAAATCTTCCCAAATCACCGCTTGACGTATTTTACCCTTTGTTGTGCCATAGATATTGCGGGAGAATTTATCTGCAATATCGTCAAAATTACGATCTGACATTAAAACGCCTCATGATAACAACTTACTACTTGCGCTCTTTGCGTTCTGATAAATTCAAAAATATGAGACACTGTACATAAATAAAGACGGTAATTTTACCAGTGTTCTATGATACTGACTGTTTTCTCTAAAGAAATAAGTCATGAATCAGACTATTCGCAAAGCGCAGTATAAATATAACGCTTCTTAATGAAAAAATTAACGGTCAAACGTTTATCGTTTTATATAAATAATTAAACGGTTCTTTATTTCTATTGATAAAAATTTAGTGAAACGTTGTTGTGTTAGCTATTTTGACACAACGTCTTGGAATTCCCCTAGTTTTCACTAAGCTTTCGCTATCAATTGCATGTATTTCACTCAATCTAGGATGATTTATGCTATTTTTGCTCAAAAAATATGTTGCAGGCTTTCTGATGCCCTTGCCTTTGCTCTTATTAATCGCCTTTTTTGCATTAGCACTACTTTGGTTTACACGTTGGCAGAAAACGGGGAAAAGCCTACTCACTGTTGTGCTTGTTCTGTTAACCATTCTAGGCATACAACCTGTTGCCGATACACTATTAATGCCAAGTGAAAAAGAGTATCAAGCTCGTTATGAATTACGAGAAAATTCGCAACAAGATGTGAACTACATTGTTGTTTTAGGCGGTGGATTTACTTATAACCCAGAATGGGCGCCAAGTTCTAACCTTATTAACAATAGTCTGTTTCGTGTTGCTGAAGGTGTAAGACTTTATTATCGCAATCCTAATTCGACACTGATTTTTACAGGTGGCGCAGGTGTTAATCCGATAAGTAGTGCAGAGGTAGCGGCTAAGGTGGCACAATCTTTAGGTGTACCTGCAGAGAAAACTATCGCATTATCAATACCGAAAGATACTGAAGAAGAAGCCTATGAAGTTGATAAATTAATTGGTAAGAAACCCTTTTTACTTGTAACGTCTGCCAACCATTTAGCGCGCGCTGAACGTTTCTTTTTAGCTCGAGGCATGCATCCTATCGTTGCCCCAGCTAACCAATTGGCTATCACTTCACCATTACATCCGTGGGAGAAATATTTTCCCTCTGCCACTTATTTTCAACACAGTGAACGTGCATGGTATGAGTTTTTAGGATCGATGTGGCAATCAATAAAACCGGCTGGACAACCTATAGAAAACCCAGAGAATAATCATTCACTATCAGATAAAGTAAATACAGATGACTAGCGCGCTAACCTTTAATGGTCAATTTTTATTCAAATCAAACGAATTTTAAGCAGACCAAGAAACGCTTGAACTGCACCCCAAAAGTTGGACACCAACTTTGGGGTGCTTTTCTATGGCTAAATATTCTCTTAATTTTAAACTAAATGTGATTAATTTTTATAGGCACGATAACTAAGGTGTATCTAATTTTAATATTTTAGCCGTTGATGCCCGAATATCACGGCAAGCATCTGCATCTATTTTGAGATCAATACCATAACTTGGAATAATCGTTTTAAGACGTTCTTCCCAGCCGTCGCTTTCTAGCTGATCTTTAAAGCAAGATTCAATGATATTGATAGCAATAAATGCCGCCGTAGAAGCCCCTGGTGACGCCCCCAATAACACCGACAATGATTTATCTTCACTGCTAATTAGCTCAGTACCAAATTCTAAGACACCATGATACTTAGCTTCTGGTTTGATAATCTGAACACGTTGTCCAGCGACAGCTTCCTGCCAATCTTCATGTTGCGCCTGAGGATAGAATTGTTTAAGCATTTCAAATTGATGTGCAGAAGTTTGTAATACTTGACCAATTAAATATTCAGTCAATGACCAGTTATCTTTTGCTACATCAAGCATCGGCTCAATATTATTTAGTCGAATTGACTCAAATAAATCTAAATAAGAGCCGTGTTTTAGAAACTTACTTGAAAACCCAGCATAAGGGCCGAAGAGTAGAGAACGTTTACCCGCAATAATACGAGTATCAAGATGTGGAACAGACATCGGTGGTGAGCCTACATCAGCTTTCCCATAAACTTTAGCGTGGTGACGAGTACTTATCTTATCTTCATCACAGCGTAACCAAATACCACTAACTGGGAATCCACCGTAACCTTTACCTTCTGGAATACCTGATTTTTGTAATAAATCGATAGCGCGTCCACCTGCACCAACGAATACATATTTAGCTGAAATAATAAATTTATTATGAGTAGTAAGATCTCTGATTTCGAGATCCCAACCACCGGAATTATTTTTTTTTACATCAATAACATCATGTTTATAATGCAGTTCAAAATTGTCTTGTTGGGAAAGTTGCTTAACTAATAAATGAGTTAATGCACCATAATCTACATCAGTACCTGTCGCAACGCGAGTCACTGCAATTTGTTGATTAGGTTCTCGCCCTTCCATTATTAATGGAGCCCAATCTTCAATTTGTTTTTTATCTTCACTGTATTCCATATTTTCATAACAGTGATTAGCAGACATTTGGCGATAACGTTGATGAAGAAATTTAACGTTATCGGCGCCCCAAACAAAACTCATATGCGGGCAAGCATGAATAAAGTCTCGAGGATCAGCAATTTTGCCTTTTGTGACTAAATAAGACCATAATTGACGAGATAAATCGAATTCTGTATTGACCTCTAATGCTTTGCTAATATTAACCGTTCCATCAGGATTAGATGGCGTATAATTTAGCTCACAGTTAGCCGCATGACCTGTTCCTGCATTATTCCATGAATTAGAGCTCTCTTGACCACAATCATTTAGTCTTTCGAACATAGCGACTTTTAAACTTGGCTCAAGCTCTTTAAGTAATGTACCGAGCGTTGCACTCATGATACCAGCGCCAATTAATGCAACATCGACCTGCTCACTGATAGGTTTACTCATAATGATCTCGATTAATTGGTTGTTTTATTAGGTTTAAAACATAATCCTGCATCTTCCTTATAAACAACATAAGCACGACGCCAAGGTTCATTATCTAAAAGACGCCATTTATGGCCAGTACCACTGTTATCTTGTGCTAATAACACATCACCCGGTTTAATAATGAAGGTTGAACCATCTTTTGTTTCAAATTCTAATGTGCCAGATAATGTAATAACATAGCGAGGAACGGGATCTTGATGCCAGTCATAAGAACCACCAGAGGTTGTTTCTCTAAAAGATAATTCTGAAACGGGAATAGGCAAACTTTCCCTATCACCCTGTGAACTATCTTTAAATTCGATAACTCCTTCTTCAAATAATGAATTACCATCTTCTCCAGTCCATAAACGAATACAACGGATCATCTCTTCAAACTCCTTTAATAATTGATACCTAAACTTCTATAATTATTTATTATAGTTAATATTTATTATTATTCCCTATAATCAACAGCACAATTAAGTGTTTTTTATTATTAAAAAATATAGCAGTAATCAAATAATATGAGTCGTTATTAGATTAAGTATTCAATAGCATGGGCAGAACAAATATAATGTTACTTCCAATAAACATACCGAAAATTTGTGATATTTTTCCGTTATTCTTGAATATATTAATTTTTCTGTTCAACCTTTTTAACCCATTGCACAAATTAAGATTTTACAGCTCTGATAAAAAATCCTTTTTATTAAAACGAGAATAATCAATATGTTAACAATAATTAACTCAATAATATTAAGTAGTTAAATCATCTTAAAGAAGAAAATAAAAACGGCACTTAAATAAAATTAAGTGCCGTTGATATTATTTGTTGTCGCTCAAAGACTAAAATTCTTGGTTAAGCGCTCGATATGCGGCTCTTGCTGCAACAAGATCATCTTGTGTATCTACGCCCACACCAGGAACTTCTAATGCTTTTGCAACATGGATTTTTTCACCATACCACAGCACACGCAGTTGCTCTAACATTTCAATAGATTCTAATGGGCTTGGTTCCCAAGTAATATATCGACGAATAAAGCCTGCACGATAAGCATAAATACCAATATGGCGTAGATAATGCTCACCAATTTCATCATGCGATAAATTAAAACGGTCTCTTTCCCAAGGAATGGTTGCACGAGAAAAATAAAGTGCGAAACCTTTTGCATCCATCACGACTTTCACCGCGTTAGGGTTAAAAGCTTCTTTTGAGTCAACAATAGGCACTGCTAATGTTGCCATTCCTGTACCACAATTTGCCAAATTTTCGGCTACTTGGGCAATAATAGCGGGTGGAATAAGAGGCTCATCACCTTGTACGTTAACGATTATTTCATCATCTGCAAATTGATATTTTTCAATGACTTCTGCTAAACGTTCTGTACCTGAATGGTGATCTTCGCGAGTCATACACGCTTCCCCGCCCGCTTTTTCAACTGCTGCAACAACCTCTAAGTTATCGGTTGCAACAATGACGCGGTTTGCACCAGAGCGCATAGCCTGTTCCATCACACGAACAATCATAGGTTTGCCATGAATATCCGCAAGGGGCTTACCCGGTAAACGGGTCGATGCATATCGACCAGGGATAATGACTGTAAACATGAAGTTACTTTTCCTCTTCTAGTGATAATTCTCTTGCTTCATTCTCCAGAAGAACGGGGATATTGTCACGAACAGGATAAGCTAAATGATCAATTTTGCAGATAAGCTCTGAATTTTCTTTATCAAAGATAAGTT
>JAEYFY010000122.1 GCA_023454395.1 Pseudomonadota bacterium | reverse complement strand
GTGGTGTCGCGATTTACTCTTCAGATTACAGCAGTATTGATAAAGAAGACTATGCCGCTAATGATTCATTCCGTAGTTATATTGGTAATGAATATATGGGGCACAAGTGGCAGTGTGTTGAGTTTGCTCGCCGTTTTCTCTATTTGCATTATGGCGCTGTATTTACTGATGTGGGAATGGCTTATGAGATCTTCTCACTGCGTTTTTTACGTAAAACCATCGATGACGATATATTGCCACTACAAGCCTTTGCAAATGGTAGTAAACAACCACCAGCAGTGGGTGCTTTATTGATTTGGCAAGAAGGTGGTGAATTTAAAGTAACAGGGCATGTTGCTGTTATTACTGAAGTGCTTGAAGATAAAATTCGTATTGCAGAGCAAAATGTTATCCACACTCGATTACCCGCAGGGCAACAATGGACTCGAGAATTACCGCTTAAAGTGACGGATAACGGTTACTTTATTCAAGATACTTTTGATAATACAACATTATTAGGTTGGATGATCCAAACAGAGCCTAATGCTTATAGCCTTCCTCAACCTAAAATTACACCAGAACTATTAAATATTCATGCCGAAAAGCTTGATAATAAAGGTCAATTAGATGGCAAATGGTTAGATGAAAGCTCGCCACTAGAAAAAGCTTATGTCCTTGCGCAACATGGTCATATTATCAATCAAGATAGCTATGAATATTTCACCATTTCAGAAAGTGCAGAACAGGAACTTATTCGCGCAAGTAATGAAATGCATTTGATGTATTTGCATGCAACTGAAAAAGTCTTGAAAGACGATAAGCTACTGCGTTTATTCGATATCCCTGAAGTGTTGTGGCCTCGTATTCGTTTGTCATGGCAAAACAGACGCCATCAAATGATCACAGGACGATTAGATTTTTGTATGGATGAAAGAGGTGTCAAAGTTTATGAATATAATGCTGACTCAGCCTCTTGCCATACAGAAGCTGGTTTAATCATCGAAAAATGGGCGCAAAAAGGTGGAATTAAAGAGGGCTTTAACCCTGGCGAACGCTTACTTGATGCATTAGCGGATGCTTGGAAGCACTGTGACGCAAAACCTTTTGTGCATATTCTTCAAGATGATGATAGTGAAGAAGATTATCACGCTCTCTTTATGCAACAGTCACTGACCCAAGCAGGTTATAACAGTAAAATTCTGCGTGGGTTAAATGAACTTCATTGGAATAGTCGTGGGCAATTGATTGATGCAGACAAGCGTGTTGTTGAATGTGTTTGGAAAACATGGGCTTGGGAAACGGCGTTAGACCAACTAAGAGAAGAGAGTGAGCAACAAGCACTGATCCCTATTCGTACGGGGCATCCTGAAGGCGAAGTCCGCTTGGTTGATGTGCTTTTACGTCCTGAAATTACCGTTTTTGAGCCTCTCTGGACTCTTATTCCTAGTAATAAAGCGATTCTACCTATTTTATGGCAATTGTTCCCTGATAACCCTTATTTGTTAGATACGGATTTCACAGTGACACCTCGTCTTACACAAAGTGGTTATGCGGTTAAACCGATAGCGGGGCGTTGTGGTAGTAACATTGGTTTAGTCGATCATAAAGATAACGTGTTAGATGAAACCAGTGGTCAATTTGATCATCAAGAAAATATTTACCAAGAATTATGGTGTTTACCAAAAGTAGCAAATCGTTATATCCAAGTTTGCACCTTTACAGTGGGTGGGCATTATGGCGGTTGTTGTTTACGTTCAGACCCTACTCTAGTTATTAAAAAAGAGAGTGATATTGAACCTTTAATTGTGATTGAAGATAAACACTTTTTGGCTAAATAAGATCATAGACGTTTAGAATTAATAATTAATAAACCCGCTAATTGCGGGTTTATTTTAATAAAGAATATTCTCAGTGATATGTTCTTTATTTGCGACGATTAAACCTGCATATTCTGCAATAGTGGCTATCTTTTTTGTTGAAAAGGTCATCTCTTTCATCAGATTTTCCTTAAAAAATCACATGCTTTCCTTGATTTGTTTTTTCAGCCACTGAATGAAAAGCTGTACTTTTGCATTATTCTTTTCATTTCGAGTGACAAGATAATAACGCTGAGCACAAAACAGCTCGCTATTATCAAAAGGAATAATCAATTCTTTACTAGCCAGTTGTTTTTGCACTAAACGCTTTCTTCCCATAGCCACGCCTGAGTGGTTAGCCGCAGCAATAACGGCAAGATCAGAGCGATCAAAACAGATATTGCTACGATTAGGAAAAAGAGAAAGCCCCATATATTCGCTCCAAGCTCGCCATTCGTCGAAATCAGAGTTATTACTCCAAGCTTGCCTATCATGTAGCAAAGTACAATTAGAAAGATGATGAATATTGCCAATAAGCTCATGCTTTTTTGCGTATTCTGGGCTACATACAGGAATAATAGATTCTGAAATTAAATCTTCGCAATAAAGGTTTTGCAGTTGCTTATCATCAAAATAGATTGCAAGATCAATACCATAACCTCGAAAGTTAATATCATCATTTCCTGTGAGTAAATTTAATTCAATCGATGGGTAACGGTCAGTAAAATCTGAAATACGAGGAACTAACCAACATTGGGCAATAGAAGGTCGTGAATAAACGGTGAGAATGCCTGAGACTTCTTGGTTATGAATATCTAAAATTTCTTGGTTAATATCTTCTAGCGTTTTTTTAAGCGCCCAATAAATTCGTTCACCTTCTTCTGTTAGTTCTATTCGGCGATGAAAGCGGTTAAATAGCTTAATACTCAACTCTTCTTCTAATGTATTAATACGGTGGCTAATGGCGCTGGGCGTTAATGACAGTTCCTCTGCCGCTAAAGCGAATGAAAGATGGCGACCTGTTGCTTCAAAAGTGTGAAGTCTTGCTAATTGATAACTGGATAATCGTTTATTTCTTAAAATCACGCTAGAAGATTCAAACATTCTTTTATTCT
>JAEYFY010000029.1 GCA_023454395.1 Pseudomonadota bacterium | reverse complement strand
GCCGAACTCAGAAGTGAAACGTTGTAGCGCCGATGGTAGTGTGGGGTCTCCCCATGTGAGAGTAGGGAACTGCCAGGCATTAAATAAGACGAGAAAGCCAACCCAATGGGTTGGCTTTTTTGCGTTTAGAGTTTTTAAAAGATCAAAAGAATGAGCAAGTTATTTTATATTTAGGTTATTAATAAGATAATTGCTAAATAATGCCTTGGCTCCAACGAGAAAATTGCTCAATCCCCATTCGATTTAATATATAACGAAACCAAGCACTGTAATTTTGTGGGTTTTCTTCGGTATCTTGATAGAGTGTATCTAAAGAAATCCAACGATAATTCATCACTTCATCTGGATTGCTATGTGGTAATTCGTTACTAAATCCAAGAAATAGGTGATCAAATTCATGCTCTATCAGATCATCTGTCACTTTTTCGTTATACAGAATAGTTCCAATAGGTTGCATATCACATTTCATGCCTAATTCTTCATTTAAACGACGATGAATAGCATCTGAAAGTAATTCGTTTGGAAGCGGGTGACTACAACATGTATTTGCCCATAAACCACCAGAGTGATATTTAGAAATTGCACGTTGTTGAATGAGTAATTGCTGTTTTGAATTAAAAATAAATATTGAAAAGGCTCGATGTAAGGCGCCTACAATATGAGCTTCAAGCTTTGGCATTGTTCCCAGCTCATTATCATTTTTATCTACGAGAATAACAGCGTCTTCCACAAGAAATCACCTTAATAAAATAATACATTGTTATAGCGCGAATATAACATGACTGTATATCAAATAACGATTTATTGTGTTGTTCTTTTTATGGCATCACATTGTGATGCCATAAAATAAAAGGAAAGAAAGATCTAAGGGGTATAATATTGAACACCAATCTTAATAAGTTCTCTACCTTGTGATTTGCGATGCTTATTTGTATCTCTTAATGAATAAATACATCCACAATACTCTTGTTGGTAGAATTGTTCACGTTTACTTATTTCGATCATCCTGGCAGAGCCACCTTTTTTACGCCAATTATAATCCCAATAAATCATATTAGGATAAGGCGCTACAGCCCTTTCTCCACAACCGTTTATTTGTTTCATGTCTTTCCATCGGGAGATCCCAAGTGAACTTGAAATAATGGAAAAGCCATTCTCAGCCGCATAAAGAGCGGTTCTTTCAAAACGCATATCAAAACACATTGTGCATCGAATACCTCGTTCGGGTTCTTTCTCCATACCTTTTGCTCTTTCAAACCAATTATCAGTATCATAATCAGCATCAACAAAAGGAATATTATGTTTTTTAGCGAAACGAATATTCTCTTCCTTACGGATTAAATACTCTTTTTGAGGATGGATATTGGGATTATAGAAAAAAATAGTGTAATCAATACCTGAAGCTTGTAATGCTTCCATGACTTCACCAGAACAAGGAGCACAGCAAGAATGTAGTAAAAGCTTATTTTGATTTGCAGGTAATGTGAGCTTTTCTCGAATAAGAGTCATAGATGATCCTAAATAACATTATTTTAGTTGTAAAATGATGCTTTTATTATAGTGATAAATACGTGGATAATCTGCTTTTTTAAAATTATTTAAAAATAACTATTTGTTTTATATAAATTAAAAATAATAAATTAGAATGATTTAGGTAATGACTATCAGAGAGTTTACTAGATTCATATTATGATGAGAGGTAAGATGAAATACTAATTCTGCTACTGTTTGTAGTAAAATCTAAAATAAAGGAATTTAGTTATGTCATCTATATTACCTCGCTCTGTAACCTCGCCAAAAAAATTCTTTATTGGTAGCCAATTACTGTCTTCTGTCGGTAAATATGTAAAAGATTTTGGTGATAACGCATTTATTATTAGTGATGAGTTTTTTTTAGACAAAGTAACTAAAGAAGCAGTTCCTTCTTTAAAAGAAAATGGCATTGTTTCACTGGTTGAAAAATTTAATTACGAATGTACTGAAGCAGAAGTTAATCGCCTTGGTAAAATTGCGATTGAAAATAAAGCGAATGTTATTATTGGTATTGGGGGCGGTAAGACATTAGACGTGTCTAAAGCCGTTGCTTATTATCAGCACATTCCTGTTATTTTATTCCCAACTATCGCTTCAACTGATGCACCTTGTACTGCATTGTCTGTGTTATATAAAGAAAATGGTGAGTTTGATAAATATTTATTCTTACCACAAAACCCAGATGTTGTTATTGCCGATACCGCTATTATTGCATCCGCTCCACAACGCTTTTTCTCAGCAGGTGTTGGTGATGCTCTAGCAACTTATTTTGAAGCACGAGCTTGCTATCAAGCAGATGGCTTAAATTTAGTCAATCAACGTCCATCACGTACAGGTCTTGGTTTAGCACAACTTTGTTTTGAAATGTTAAGTGAAAACATTGATAAAGCAATGGATGCTATTCGCCATAAAATTACTACCCCTGCATTAGAGCAAACTATTGAAGCGACAATTTACCTTAGTGGTGTTGGTGCTGAAGCCGGCGGTTTAGCAGCTGCTCACGCAGTAAATAATGGTATGTCTGCTGTTGAGTCTTTACACCGAGTCCAACATGGTGAAAAAGTGGTATTCGGTTTATTAACTCAATTAGTGTTAGAAAATGCACCACAAAAAGAAATTGATGAAGTGATCCGTATTATTAAAGCGGCAGAATTACCACTGACACTTGAAGATATGGGCATGAAAGAATTTATTGAAAGCGAATGGCGCACTGTTGCTAAAATCGCCTGTGCTGAAGGCGACACTATGGGTAATATGCCAATGAGAGTGACTGAAGAAGATGTTTATAATGCAATGATCGCAGCTAACGCATTGGCTCATCGTTATAAATAATTCTTAGTTTAGTAAATGATTATCTTAAAACCCCAAATTGATTTTGGGGTTTTTCTTTAATCTAATGTTGGGTTCATTTGGGCAAGATCGAACGGTGTTATCTGATAAACATAGTAGTTCAACCAATTTGCAAACAATAAATGCCCATGACTACGCCAAGAAGCGATAGGTTTTTTACTCGGATCATTATTAGGAAAATAGTTTTCGGGTAATTGAGGATCTAACCCCGCTTTAATATCACGATGATATTCATCTGCTAGTGTATTGGGATCATATTCTGGGTGCCCAGTTGCAAAAACAACCCTTTTATCCTTTGACGCAAATAAATAAGCGCCAGCTTCTTCTGACGTCGCAAGGATCTCTAAATCAGTATTATTTTGAATAAAGTCGATAGGGAAACCGGCATAACGAGAATGCGGAGCAAAGAAAGTCTCATCAAACCCACGTGTTAACAGTGAAAATGGTGAGCAAGTGTTATGACTATATACGCCTGAAATTTTTTGTTCTAGCGTGTATTTAGGCAGGCCGTATAAGATATTCAATCCAGCTTGAGCCGCCCAACAAATAAAGAGTGTAGAAGTCACATGCTCTTTAGCCCACGTAATGACTTCTTTTATTTCATCCCAATAAGCCACATCTTCAAATTCAACTAGCCCTAATGGCGCACCTGTGACAATAAGCCCATCAAAATTTTGTTCTTTAATTTGGTCAAAATCACAATAGAAAGTATCGAGATGCTCTACCGGGGTATTTTTAGGAACTCGAGAGTCAATACGCAATAATTGAATATCAATTTGAAGAGGGCTATTAGAAAGCAATCGTAGAAATTGATTTTCTGTTTCTATTTTTTTGGGCATTAAATTAAGGATAAGCACTTTTAAAGGGCGAATATCTTGAATACTCGCTCTACTGGATGTCATAACAAAGACATTCTCTTTTTGTAAACAACGGACTGCGGGTAGCTCATCGGGTACTCTAATTGGCATTTCAATAACCTCTAAAAACATCTAGACATCTAGAAGCCTGAATTTAGCTAATAACCTTTTCAATGTCGAGGTCTTCATGTTGTGTATGAAGAATATTCATATAAGAAAAAGCTATATAGGCACAATCATCAAATATTAATCTTCCTTTTTCTCTGTCTATTATCGATCTCTTCCAGATCCCTTGAATTATTTTGAAATTCTGATTTTTGTACAATAAAAAAACACCGATGTAATCACATTGTTAAAAATTATTTAAATAAAAATGGAATTCATTTTTGATTTTTGTAAAAACTGCATTAATCTTAATCAGGTG
>JAEYFY010000343.1 GCA_023454395.1 Pseudomonadota bacterium | reverse complement strand
AGAATAACCACGGCTTTCAATATTTAGCGCAAGGTTACGTCCCATAACTGCCATACCAACCACGCCGATTTGCTGTTTTGACATGAAAATAACTCCCGTCTGAAAATAAACCTGCCAGTATCAATGTACTGACAATTTGTTAACCTGATCACATAGTAACTCACTCTCTCACTTGGTGGTAGTTATTGATGTAATTGGTATCACAATCTTTTAGACAAAATGAAATTATTCCTCTACTACTGATAATAATTTATTGAAAAATTCCTTCAAATTGCTCATTATTCTCAAGTCGGCATATGCCGTCTTTATAGAAGGTAAAACAAACTGTATGGAATGGATCTTAGATCCGACAATCTGGGTAGGGCTTTCCACCTTAATTGTTCTCGAAATCGTACTTGGTATTGATAACCTTGTTTTCATTGCTATTCTGGCAGATAAACTCCCAGCAAAACTAAGAGATAAAGCTCGTATAACCGGCTTATTGTGCGCCCTTGTTATGCGGATTGTGTTGTTATTTAGTCTCTCTTGGCTTATCACTCTGACAAAACCTCTTATTACACTGTTTGATCATCCTTTCAGTGCAAGAGATTTAATTATGTTGCTCGGAGGGATATTCTTGCTATTCAAAGCCACTATGGAGCTTAATGAACGGCTAGAAGGTAAAGATCACGACGAAGGGAAACAACGCAAAACGACCAGCTTTTGGTCTGTCGTTGCACAAATTATCGTGCTGGATGCGGTATTCTCGCTTGACTCAGTGATAACCGCTGTTGGTATGGTTGATCAT
Organism: Pseudomonadota bacterium; assembly: GCA_023454395.1. Taxonomy (GTDB): domain Bacteria; phylum Pseudomonadota; class Gammaproteobacteria; order Enterobacterales; family Enterobacteriaceae; genus Proteus; species Proteus appendicitidis. Next base: position 7,209 of record JAEYFY010000343.1, on the reverse strand, counting down.
TTAGGCGTTATGATTGCGGCTGTTACTATTGCAATGTCCTTGATGATCCTTGCAAGTAAGCCTCTAACAAATTTCGTCAATAACCACCCAACTATTGTTATCTTGTGTTTAAGCTTCTTGCTGATGATTGGTTTTGCATTAGTTGCCGAAGGCTTTGGCTACGCCATTCCAAAAGGTTACCTATATGCAGCGATTGGCTTCTCTATCATGATAGAAGTCTTTAATCAGCTTGCACAATTTAACCGTCGCCGTTTCTTATCAGCTTCTCGCTCTTTGCGTGAACGTACAGCAGAAGCGGTGCTACGTATTATTAATGGTAAATCTGAATCTTCTGAATTAGATCCTCACACATCTGATTTAGTCTCCAGTTCAGAAGAAGTATTTGATCCGCAAGAACGCCAAATGATTGTGCGTGTGCTTGGTTTAAGCCAACGTAATGTTAACAGTATCATGACGTCTCGCCATGATGTTGAATACGTAGACTTAAATGCAACACAAGATGATATTCGCCAATTATTGGAGAAGGAGCCTCACTCTCGTCTAGTGATCACTGATGAACAATACAGTGATGAACCTGTCGGCGTTGTTAATGTTATTCAACTGCTGAATCAACAATTACGTAATGAGCCATTAAACTTACGCTTATTAGTGACACAACCGTTGATCTTCCCTGAAGGTTTATCATTGTTACAAGCATTAGAACAATTCCGTAGTGCGCATACTCACTTCGCATTTGTTGTTGATGAATTTGGCTCGGTAGAAGGGATCGTGACGCTCACTGACGTTATGGAAACTATTGCGGGTAACTTACCTGTTAGTTCTGAAGAAAACGATTCACGTCATGACTTGGTTCAAAACGAAGACGGCTCATGGACTGTAAACGGTTTTACACCACTTGAAGACTTAGTACTCTATGTTCCAATCAAACTGGATGAAAAACGTGAGTATGAAACCTTAGCTGGCTTATTAATGGAGCATTTACAACGTGTTCCAACCGTTGGTGAGAAGATCCTTATTGATGGCATTGAATTTGAGCCATTAGAAGTGAACAACCATCGAATTAATAAAGTTCGAATTGTAGAGCCTAAAACTGACGATAATGAGGACGTGGACGAAGCGTAATCTCAATTAGTTCTCTAAATATCCGCCTTTATGGCGGATATTTTTTATCTGAAGACTACTATGTCTGCTGAAAAATATGCATACCAATATCATTGTTAAAATCGTTTGGTTAACCTCTATTGAGGGAGGAAGACAATCACCCCCACCTTTAACTGGTTTTTATTATCCAACGACTCAACTGCCTAATGAGCCAAATAGTTGGAGCCTTGCGATTGAAATCACTCACACACAGCAAGAGTCTGAACATTGGATAAGTGAGGGCTATATGCAGTTTCTTGTTGAACATGCTCCTCATCACTTATTAGAAGAATTAGAAAAAATTGAAATTTATGAAGGCTCTAAAAAAGTTGCAGATATTTTTATTCGATGTAAATAATCATCTAATTCATAAATTAAATATCGTTAGGCGGGAAACAGATAATAACGTTGATGAAACGTAATATAGATTATTTTTAATAAAATGCTTTCCAGAGATCTTTAGGATTTGTTTTTTCGTTTAAGATATAAGGATCATGAGCATCTATTTTACACTGCACTTCTATTTCCTCTGGCCAAATAGGACGACGACTGGTTAGTATTGCAATATAACGCGGGATACTAATAATAAAAATAATTGGAGACATCAATGGCATTAAAATTTTTAACAGCCCTTTAAATAGCGTGCTGACATAAAAGAACGTAAATCCATAACTCTCTTTTTTATTGGCTATGGGCAAACAAAACTCTACTTGCTGAATAAGGTGCTCTGGTCCCTCTTCCATATAACGGCGAATAAACTTCCAATGATATTTTAGCAATTCAAAATTACCCGTGGAGGCAGGAAGGCAAAAGGTATCAATTACCGTCTTATTATCGTCTGCAAGTACATGACCACTAATATAATAATCAGCACTTATATTTTTCACATAATTAAGTCCTGTAGTAAAAAACACCTTTGCCCAAGGCACGGTAATAATAGAGCCATCAGTACGAAAAGCATGGACCATTTGATTTTTACGATCAAAACGTATGGGATAATGTGTCCATGCAAACCATTCTGTTTTCAATAAAGAGAACATAAAGAGTCCCATTACAAGAAATAGAGATCCTATAATAATAGTAGATACTATATTTTCTTTAGAAAATTGCTGAAAAAATATAAAATAAAAAATAATCCATAATGCACTACCTAAAAATGCAGTAGTACCTAAGGAAGAAAAAAGACTCACAAATCCTTTTGAAGAATAATATTTATCCACCATTTCAAGATAATGAGAATTTATTGCAATCACTTTTACATTTGGAATTAACTCTTCATTTTCTAAATCAATACGGCTATTTTGCTCCAGCTTACCGACTATTTCTTCATTATTTAATGGGCGATTAAGCTTAAATTTGGGGTGTAATCCGTAATAGTCCATTTTACATTAAAATATATTTTAGCGGTAAAAAATAAGTAGTTATTCTTATGCGTTATTATAATCTTTTTGGAATGTATTTTTCGCAAATATCGACAACGAAATAAAAATAACCTTTAAATACATATAGTTAAATAGATTACGGACAGAATTAAATATAATATGTGATATAAAAATAATATTTAATTCTATGGAGACAACTTATAGTATAAATATAGTTAATTACTCAATATGCGTGTAAAAACACAAATATTAAATTTAATTATCTATTTATGAATGTTATGAGATTATATCAGGTAGGTTGCTTTTAATTTTATCCAATAAAAAAACGGGCTTTGTTTTGATACAAAGCCCGCCAATAAAATTTAAAACAATAATTTCAGATTAATTCAATGCGATGAAAATTAACCTAAAGTACTTGGTACAAGAATTTCAGTAGCAACAATGACAATAACAAGACCGACTAACACAGGTACAGAAACACGTTTCATCACTTCGAAAGGTGAAATTTTTGCCATACCTGATACCGCAACCACAACACCAGAAACGGGTGATAATGTACGACCTAAGTTTGAAGCTTGTAACATTGGAATGGTTAAATAAGCGGGGTTAACACCCATATTGCTTGCTAAACGAGGAATTAATTCAACGAACGCATAGAATGGTGCGTTACCAGAGCCAGTAGTCATTGCCGCTAACATCGTAATTAATACCAGTGCAATCATCATCACAATGGCTCCGGAGCCTAATGACTGAGCGCCTTCAATTAATGCATTGATAAAGCCAACGGTTGTTAAACCTTGAGCAAATACCCCTGCTGCGACTAATAACATCACAACTTGTGCAAATGCGTCTGCCATACCTCGGTAAGCTACTTCTAAGCCTTCAAAAACTTGTTTTGCGCTAAAGCTACGAATAAATTCGATAACAGCCGCTAAAATCATACAGATAATAATAATGGCAACAATATGAAGCTCTGGTAACCATTTACCATCAAAAACAAGAACACCGATAATTGGCGTGAAAGGCAAAATTGCATAGAAACTTGGTGCGTGAGTTTTGATCTCATTCACGTCTAACATTTCTGTTTCGATATGCTCTTTACGGTCAAGATAACGCTGCCAGAAGAAGTGAGCAATACACATACCAATAATTGCAGCAATGGAAATAGGCAACGTAGTTTTAAATGCGAAATCAATCAGTGGCATTTGAGACGCTTCAGCGGCTAAAATAACATCACCTGATGTTGGTGCTAAAATAATAGAAGCTGGAGACGCACAGATTGCAGCCGCCGCTCCGCGGCTAATTCCCATATTCACCATAACAGGGAACAGCGTTGCCATTAATAACACACCTAGCCCTGTTGCTGATGAAACAGCCAGTGACATCAAACATGCAACGATATAAGCCGCAACCATCAGCAGATAAGGTGAATTAATCATTTTTAGTGGGCGTGAGGCTAATTTTACAACAACATCATTAGCACCAATATGCGTCATATAAGAGGCAAAACCACAAAGTATCATGATCATCATACCTAAATCGCCACCACGGCTCATTAGTAGATTTTTCACATACTCGACAATATCAATTAAACCGTAGCCTGTTGCAGTCGCACTCGCAGGTAAAACAGCCCTTCCCATAATTACGCTGATGATCAGTAATAACAGACCACCCGTCATTAAAACGCCTGTTGGTGAATAGCCTTTTACGATATAACGTCCAACACCTACGGCAACTAAGGCGCCGATAAGAATTTCAATCATTTATTTATCCTGTCTAAAATAGTCATTTATAAAATGAAGTTTTTTATTTTTATCATCATTTTTGCGTTTAGTGCGATTGACACACTCTGCCCAAAGGCAACGTTGCAGTGTATGACATATATCAAAAAAAACGACTATTTTTTTGTATATACATAGCACGAATGCTTACTTTTCATTCAAAACATAAATTAAATGATAGATATAAAGCAAAAAGCACACAATTATCAAAATAGTGTGCTTTTATTAAGAATGTGATGAAGTTAAAAATCGTGAAACTAGATTTTCTTCAATAGCTGATTAAGCGCCTTTACTTCAGGGCTTTCAGCATCTTGTTTATTTAGCCAATTATCGATAGCTTGTTTGGCTTTTTGCTGTAATTGATCACGCAATAATTTTTCAATATTAAGTTCATATTGAATAGCATTCCAATCACCATAAAGCCTTAGCGGAATTTCAATTTTAGCCAATTGGCGGATAAATTCGTTTTCTTTGCCCCAACCTTTTTTGATATTAACAAATAACATCACATCAAGATCATGGCGTTGAAGATCTACTTTGCCCTGCCCTTTAATTTGATAAGCCTCTGCTTGAGCATCAAGTGAATTAACGGTTACTTTTCCTTTTGGTGCTAACTTAAATTGGGCAATCACATTATCTGCTTGGGTATAACTTTCGATATCTTCAGGATAAATCACTTTATCTGTCGCTTGAGCGACTGATTGCTGAATAACCTGTGGTACATTTAATCCCTGCATTTTAAATTGGGTAACAGAGGTATTAAGTGTACCTTGCCAATAATGATAAAAAGCTTTTCGGTTATATCCCGTTCCTTCTAAATTCCCTTTTGCTGAAATTAATCCACTGAAATTTTCAGGTTGATTAAAGACACGCAATAGTGGCTGTAATGGAATATTGTTCATTGTGATATCCATGCTGATATGCGCTGGCACAATGCTTGTTGATATAACCGTTGGCAGTGAAAAATCACCTTGAAGGATTTGTCCTGTTAAGGTTTGAATATTCAGTGAATTAGGGTTATTTAACGCATCAAGTTTAAAATTGTTAATTTCTAAATCTTTATAAAGAAGCTTATTCAGGGCTAATTTCAAGGTAAACTCAATATCACCCCAATGCGTTAAATCATATTCTTTATTTTCAATGGTAACTGAAGTAATAATCGGTTTTGCCATAATAGTGGCATTCGGTGCGGGTGCAGCATAAGCAGAGTTAAATAATGAAAATGAAGAAGATGCTGAATTCTTTATAACAGGTGTTGAACGTGCCGTTTCTGTTATTTTTGTCGGTGCTAATTCAGGTAATAGTGTATTTAAATTTAACACATCACCGCTTAATTCAGCTTGATAACGTGTTTTTTTATCAAATTCAGCGCTAATACGGCCTTGTAATTGGCTGTCGTTTGCCGTGAGATTTAAATTATCAAGAGATATCGCCTTGATACTGCCATTTTTAATGGTGAAATCAGAGGATAATCCCCCTGAGATCCCATTTTCAGGAAGCTCAGTACCAGACAAAATATAATCTAGCTGTGTAATTTTGCCGTTAATTTGATAAGGGTAAGCGCTCATATCCGCATTAGCGTTAACATTAAGCGTTACCTCACGACGGTCACGATTCACTTTCGTGCTCATCTCAAGGCTAACTTGTTTTTTCTCGTCTGTTTTCAACGATATATCAATATCACGTAAATTAAGTTGCTCACCGTCTTTCATTTGCCAAATAATTAAGCTGTCTGAAATTTTTACTTTGGCGATGTTCAACTGCCAATTATTGGCTCTAGGTTCGACAACTGGGCGAGAAATATCGCGAGGAATAGAAGTTGGTGATACTTTAGGAATAGCTTTACTTTCAGGTGTTTGGCGAACTACGGCACCTTTAAGCATGACTTCTTTTACTTCAAGTTGATGAGAAAGTAGCGGTAATAATTCAACATCAAGACGCATATTATCGGCAGTAATAAAAGGCATTTCAGCACCGGGTGCTGTCAATGACATCTTACCACTGATAATGCTTAACTTTGGCCACACATGCCAACGCATATCATCTTGTAATGTGAGTTTATAACCGCTTTGTTTTTCAACCCTTTCAACAAGGTATCCACGGAAATCATTCGGGTTAATGAGTAAAACTAACGCTGTTAAGCCTGCCAAAATAACCACAAGCAAAATAGCCAGTGTTGTCAAGAACCTTTTCATATAATTACCCGCTTAATGAACATGATAATGGCGATTATAAAGATAGTTAATCTTCACTAATCCGACTACCAACAGCACCTTGTTGATTTTTATATTTTGCATCTTGACGACGATTATAAGGTCTATCAGCAGAACCCGACATAGGTTCAAAGCTTAATGCACCAATAACCATACCCGGTCTTAACGCGAGAGGAAGTTTACCTGAATTAAAAAATTCTAATACGATTTGTCCATGCCAGCCAGGATCAATGCGATGAGCAGTAACATGCACCATTAAACCTAAACGAGCTAATGATGAGCGTCCATCTAACCATCCAACAACATTATCAGGCAAAGTGACGGATTCAAGTGTCACCGCTAACGCTAATTCACCGGGATGCAAGAAAAATGCTTCGCCTTCAGGTAACACAATTTCATCACTCATTACACGTTCTAGTGCAGCGTTTACTTCAGCCTTAGGACCACTCAAATCAATATAAGCCGCAGTATGACCTTGGAAAACACGAAATTGATTTCCTAAGCAAACATCTGCTGTTGCGCCGTTAATTCGCTCGACGGGCGGGCGGGGTTCAATGACTAATTTACCTTCATCCAGCCACTGAATAATATCACGGTCGCATAATCGCATTTTATTTCCTTCTTCAAGTTAAACAGGCAGTTTCATCATGCATGAAAGCTGCCCACAAATGAACCTATTATTCGCAGAACTGC
>JAEYFY010000321.1 GCA_023454395.1 Pseudomonadota bacterium | reverse complement strand
AATCCGACACTCACGTTGCCTATTGATGCCGGTGCATAAACTTTAACCACGCTTAAACTCCCAATTTCCATGATAAGGTACGTAATACATCTGCAAACACCCCAGCAGCAGTAACATCATTACCAGCGCCATATCCACGTAATACCAATGGAATAGGTTGATAGTAGCGAGTGTAAAAGGCTAAAGCATTTTCACCATTTTTCACTTTAAACAGAGGATCATTTGCATCAACTGCCATTATCTTAACTTGGCATTTTCCTTCATTGATGATGCCTACATAACGTAATACCTTACCTGCTTTTTGTGCTTCTTCGACTTTAGCATCAAATTCAACATCAACTTGAGGTAAACGGTTTAAGAAGCTTGTTACATCACCTGAGCTATCAAATGAAACAGGCAGTACAGGCTCTACATCGATATCACTGAGTTCTAATTTATAACCCGCTTCACGCGCTAAAATAAGCAGTTTACGCGCAACATCCATCCCGGAAAGATCATCACGAGGATCAGGCTCTGTAAAACCTTTATCTTTTGCTGAAAGAGTCGCTTCAGATAAGCTTTTACCTTCATCTAATTGGCCAAAAATATAAGATAATGACCCAGAAAGAATACCATTAAATTGAACTAACTCATCGCCTGCGTTTAGCAAGTTTTGTAAGTTTTCAATAACCGGTAAACCCGCACCTACGTTAGTGTCATACAAGAACTTACGACGCGATGCTTCCGCTGCTTGTCGAATTTGGTAGTAATAATCCATCGACAGCGTATTCGCTTTTTTGTTTGGTGTAACTACGTTAAAGCCATTTTGTAAGAAATTTGCGTATTGTTGCGCAATTTCTTCGTTTGATGTGCAATCAACGATCACTGGATTTAAGAAGTGGTACTCTTTTTCTAAACGAATAAGCTGGCTAAAGCTAAACGGCTCTTTTGCTTCTTTAAGTTCTTGTTGCCAATTGTCTAAATCAATACCTTGCATATTGGTAAGCATGGCGCGTGAGTTTGCAATACCACATACACGCAGATCGATATGCTTATTTTTCAGCCATGCTTGTTGGCGATGGATTTGCTCGATTAATGCGTTGCCAACACCACCAACACCAACAATAAAGACTTCAACAATTTGATTGGTATTGAAAAGCATCTGATGACATAAACGCACCGCATTGGTTGCTGAATCATTCGCAATAACCGCTGAAATTGAGCGTTCTGAAGAACCTTGAGCAATAGCAACGATATTAATATTGCCACGAGTTAATGCAGAGAAGAATCGCGCTGAGATCCCTTTTAAAGTACGCATACCATCACCTACAACGGAGATGATAGCGACGTTTTCCATGATATCTAACGGATCAAGTACACCATCTTTTAATTCTAAATAAAATTCATCTGATAAGGCTTTTTGCGCTCTAATAAGTTCTTTTTGTGGTACACAAAAGCTGATGCTGTATTCAGAAGAAGATTGTGTGATCAGAACAACAGAAATACCCGCTCTCGACATAACAGAGAACACACGAGCCGCCATCCCTACCATACCTTTCATACCAGGCCCTGACACATTGATCATCGCCATATTATTAAGGTTAGTGATCCCTTTAACTGGTGTACTATCATCTTTTTGACCATCACCAATTAATGTACCCGGCGCATCTGGGTTGCCAGTGTTTTTTATTAAACAAGGAATTTGGAATTGGGCGATTGGCGCAATAGTGCGAGGATGAAGTACTTTTGCACCAAAGTAAGAGAGTTCCATCGCTTCTTGATAAGACATGCCTTTTAACAAACGTGCATCCGGAACTAAACGAGGATCACAAGTATAAACACCGTCAACATCAGTCCAAATTTCACAACACTCTGCACGTAAGCAAGCAGCCAATACAGCAGCAGAGTAGTCGGAACCATTGCGACCTAATACCACGAGTTCATTTTTTTCATTACCCGCAGTAAAACCAGCCATTAAAATCATATCGTCTTTTGCGATATTGAGTTCTAAGATGCGGCGAGTAGACTCAGGAATATCAACTGTCGATTCTAAATAATGACCTTGTGCGAGTAAGTTTTTGACAGGATCGATCACGGTGACATTATAGCCACGAGCCTGTAAAACAGACTCCATAATGGCAATAGACAGTTTTTCACCGCGGCAAATCATCGCTGCATTGATGCTATCAGGGCATTGACCTAATAAAGAGATCCCATGAAGAATATGTTTGATCTCTGCAAATTCACGCTCCACTTTATCTTTTAAGCGCTCATAGTCAAAACCAGGTTGTTTTTCTCTTAAACCTTGTAATAAGTTGGCAAAAATTTGCTCGGCTTCTCGTACTTGAGTGAGAGGATCTTCACCTTCTGCCGTTTTTTCAATCATTGCAACCAAGTAATTAGTTATCTTGGCTGGTGCTGATAATACAAGAGCGACTTGTCCTTGCTCTCTTTTTTTCTCAGCGATATCAGCAACATTCAGCACACGCTCTGCGTTGGCAACTGAAGTTCCCCCAAATTTTAACACTCGCATACAGCTCTCCTGATTTTTCACCCAAAAAAAAACCCGCATTTCTCAATGCGGGCTTTTTCGATTTTCGTTTTTTATATGCGACAGCCCGCCCCGCAATATAAGATTCCGGCGGTGGTGGTAATAATTGTCATTTTAGCTGGGCTGTAAATACGCATAACTATCCTGTCTGTCTCAAATTTAGTTTGACTATATACTGGTTAAAGCAAAGCGAGAGAGATGTCAAATTTTTTCTTTTTT
>JAEYFY010000302.1 GCA_023454395.1 Pseudomonadota bacterium | reverse complement strand
ATATCCTACTAAAGGTGAGATTTTTAGCCGTTGAGCGATCATGCCTAAAATGTAAGCAAGTGCTAACCCACCAACAATGGTGGTAATGAGGGGTGTTGAATGCGGCATCAATTCTCCTTCTTTTTATAAAACTACATGTATCGGGGGGCGAGTAATATAGCAGGCTGATAGTTTAACGTATTCATGCAATAAATTCGCTAAAAATTATCGATTATTTATAAAAATAGCAAGTTGATTGAGTTTTTTGATGCAAATGCACTTTTTTATGTTATTTTAATCAGTCTTACCTTTTAAAGTAAGAAATACCCTGTTACTAGTTCATTTAGATAACAGGGATAATTACAAGCTATTCAGTTTTATCCACCCCAATATTAGGAAGAAAAATGGTGAAAATACCTAATAGTGGGAGATAAGCACAAATATGATAGACATATTCAATACTCTTCTGATCAGCAACATATCCTAAGACCGCAGCACCAATCCCTCCCATCCCAAAAGCAAGCCCGAAGAAAAGCCCTGAAACCATGCCTGTTTTACCCGGAATTAACTCTTGAGCATAAACTAAGATAGCAGAAAATGCTGAAGCCAAAATCACACCAATGAATACAGTAAGTACGCCAGTCCAGTAAAGGCTAGCGTAAGGGAGTATCAGCGTAAAAGGCGCAACACCAAGAATAGATCCCCAAATAACGTATTTTCTGCCAATCTTATCGCCTACGGGACCACCAATCATGGTGCCAGCGGCGACAGCAAAGAGGAAAACAAAGAGGTGGATTTGTGCATTTTGTACTGAAACGCCAAATTTATGTATTAAATAGAAAGTATAGTAGCTACTGATGCTCGCAAGATAAAAATACTTAGAAAAAATCAGAATAAGTAAAATGGCTAAAGAGCCAAAAAGGGCTTTACGTGGCAATATTGCTTTGTTGTTTAGCACTATTGGTTGTTTTTTCTGAGCTTCTTGTTGAATTTTATACCAACGGCTCACTTGTAATAGCACTATAATGGCCAGTAATGCTGCAAGGGAGAACCAACCGACATTGCCTTTGCCATAAGGAGCAATCAGTAAAGCCGCTAAAAGAGGACCTAAAGAGCTACCTAAATTGCCCCCAACTTGAAAGAGTGATTGTGCCAGCCCGTGTCTTCCACCTGATGCCATCCTTGCAACACGAGATGATTCAGGATGAAAAACAGAAGAGCCTGTACCGACTAATCCTGCTGCAAGTAATAACATTGGGAATGTATCAGCAAAGGCGAGGAGAACAAGCCCTGTTAGCGTAAAACCCATACCAATGGGTAATGAGTAAGGCTTAGGATATTTATCAGTATAAAGACCAATAAAAGGCTGTAATAAGGATGCTGTAATTTGATACGTCAACGTTATCATTCCTATTTGCACAAAACTGAGAGAAAATTCAGATTGCAACATAGGGTAAATAGCTAATATCAATGATTGGATCATATCATTGAGAAGATGTGAAAAACTGATAGCAGTTAAAATACTAAAAACCGTATTACGCTTATTGGCTTTTCGTTGTAAAACGTCAGTTTCTTCTATGGGAAGCGTTGGATCGGCATTGCTCATTTTAATTCCCTGTCACATTATTTTGTTAATAAATTGTTTCTATTTTTATTGGTCTAGTTTACATCTATTTGGAGTTGAGTGCTTTTGTGAGAAATAGAGTTTGATTCATGTCTCAAAAAAACTATTGGATCAATGAAATAATAAAAAAATTATATAACCTACGTCATAAAATACAGCAAAAATGTTTAACTTCTGTCTTCTTTTTCTACTGTAGAACCATGGCAGAACCTTCTCAATAAATAATATACATGGGGATATACCATGAGCTTATCTTTTAAATTATCAGCATGCGCCTTGACAGTTTCTTTAGCGATGGCGCCTGCGATGTCTCAGGCATGGGAAAAGGATAAAACCTACGAAATTACCATTTTGCATACCAATGATCACCATGGCCATTTCTGGCATAACGATCATGGCGAATATGGTTTAGCGGCACAAAAAACGGTTGTTGATAACATTCGTGATGAAGTGGCTAAAAAAGGCGGTAGCGTACTGCTGTTATCAGGTGGTGATATCAATACGGGTGTACCAGAATCTGATTTACAAGATGCAGAGCCTGATTTTAAAGGTATGAATCTTGTCGGTTATGATGCAATGGCACTTGGCAACCATGAATTCGATAATCCATTAGAAGTTTTACGCCAACAAGAAAAATGGGCAACATTCCCATTCTTATCTGCAAATATTTATCAAAAAAGTACGGGTGAGCGTTTATTCAAGCCTTACACCATTTTTGATAAGCAAGGTGTAAAAATTGCAGTATTAGGCTTAACGACTGATGATACTGTGCGTATTGGTAACCCAGCAAACTTCCCTGATACTGAATTCCGCAAACCTTCTGATGAAGCTAAAAAAGTTGTAGAAGAACTGCGCACAACGGAAAAACCAGACATTATTATCGCAGCAACTCATATGGGTCACTACGATGATGGTAATCACGGCTCTAACGCACCGGGCGATGTGGAAATGGCGCGTGCGTTACCAAAAGGTTACCTTGATATGATTGTGGGTGGTCACTCACAAGATCCTGTTTGTATGTCTCAAGAGAATAAAAACTACAAACAAGCTGATTATGTACCAGGAACACCTTGTGCTCCAGATAACCAAAATGGTACATGGATTGTTCAGGCTCATGAATGGGGTAAATATGTTGGTCGTGCAGACTTCGAATTCCGTAATGGCGAGTTTACGTTAAAACATTACCAATTAATCCCAATCAACTTAAATCAGAAAGTGAAGAAAGACGACGGTACAACGGAGCTTGTTTACTATACAAAAGAAATCCCTCATAACCCTGAAATGATGAAACTGCTGACACCTTACCAAGAAAAAGGTGGCGAGCAACTGAATGTTAAAGTGGGTGAGGTTGTTGGTAAATTAGAAGGTGATCGTAGTAAAGTTCGCTTTGTTCAAACCAATATGGCACGCCTATTATTATCAGCTCAAGCTGAACGTGCGAATGCAGACTTTGCCATTATGAGCGGTGGTGGTGTTCGTGATTCTATTGAATCTGGTGATATCACTTACAAAGATGTTCTGAAAGTTCAACCATTCGCGAACGAACTGGTTTATGTTGATTTTAAAGGTGAAGAGGTCGAGCCTTATTTGTCAGCTGTTGCATGTATGAAAGTTGACTCTGGTGCTTATGCGCAATTCTACAATGTTAGCTTAACAGTAGATGCAGACTGTAAAGTTAGCGATGTTAAAATTGCGGGTAAACCATTAGATAAAACAAAATCTTACCGTATGGCAACACTCAACTTTAACGGTATTGGTGGTGACGGTTATCCGAAAATTGATACGCACCCAGGTTATGTAAACACTGGTTTCGTTGATGCTGAAGTATTAAAAGGTTATATCGAATCACACTCTCCATTGAAAGCTGATGATTTCGAACCTAAAGGCGAAATTGTTTACAAAAAATAAATCTTACTAGCCACGCTTAATAGGCAAAAGGCGACATTTAATGTCGCCTTTTATTTTGAGTTTAAATCACGTTAATTTCTTATTTTGAGGGAGAGCCTTAAAATAAAAAATCATTATGGGTTATGACTCTTTACGAATAAGTGCAAATTGGGCGCCTAATACAGAGCCTAAATCTTTTGCTGATAATTCAATATCTAAGCCACGTTTACCACCTGAAACAAAGACAGTGTCAAATTCAAGTGCTTGTTCATCAATCACTGTTGGTAGGCGTTTTTTCTGACCTAATGGGCTAATTCCACCCACTAAATAACCCGTGACCTTTTGTGCAATTTGGGGATCTGCCATATCTGCTTTTTTGGCCTTAAAACACTTAGCAACGAGTTTTAAATCTAACTGACCAGAAACGGGTGTTACTGCCACAGCAAGATTTTTAGCATCACCATTTAAAGAAACTAAAAGTGTCTTGAATACTTGGCGATTATCTAAACCTAATTTTTCAACAGCTTCATCACCAAAATTATGGACATTAGCATCATGCTCATAAGGATGAAGGGTAAATTTGATTTTTTGTTTTTCCAGTAAATTTACAGCGGGAGTCATAGTTATTCCTACTTATAAGGTTAGAACAATATTTTTATACTTGGGATGTTAATAAATCGATCAAATTTTCTTCGCCAAATAAATGAAGAGCGCCGACAGTGACTACATAACGACCGGCAGGTAATGCTGATAACGTGCTTACCCATTTTTGGTTACGGCTTTCCATTAAGATATCAAATACAGCTTTACTAAAGGTATTCGGTAACGGCGGTTGTTTCTCTCTACTATTATAATTTAACCACCAATTGATCATGATTTGCAATGTACGTGCGTTCTCGTGCCAATTTTTTAGTGTGTCTTCGAGTAATTGTTGACCATCATGAGGAAAATCCAATAACAATGCGACCTGACTCTCAATGCCTTCAAGTTCTATAATATTTTTTTTGTGTTCATTAGCATGTTGAATGGCTTGATAATCAATGCCATGTTGAGGTTGTAATCCGAGTTGCATGGCTTGGGTTGATTGTAAAATTAACGCAATTTGCCAAAGTGGTTTATTTTCAATTTGATAAAGAGAAAGTGAGAGATCTTCACAATATTGAGTAATTTGAGAAAAAAGCGTTTCATTTAAACGCGTTTCTAAAGGCTCTCTAAAAAGAGAGGCTTGATCAAAGGGCTGTACATCCGTTGAAATATCAGCTTCAACAATAACCGCATCTGCATTTTTTATTTGGTTAATAAGCACATTGGAAAGTGGTGACATTGTGGGAACACCCATATGGATACTGCCCACAAGATGCAAAGAGATATTATTAGGTAGCGTAATATCAACGGCGGGATAAGGGTAATGGACTGTATTTTTTATGCCTACCCAATGTTTGATTTTCTGAAAAATACCCGTCATTTGATATGCTCCTTTAAGTGTCGATCACTAAGCCTCAGCATAACGGATTTTTGATTGAATGAAACAGAGAAAACGAAGCTTTACTTAGCTTTCTCTGTTTTTACTTTAGGTTGAATGACTACCAACTAATGCCAACACCCCCGGCAGAGACCCAGCTATTGGTTTCATTCCATGCTGTAGATGCTCTGACTTTAATATTTTCATTAATACGATATTGCATACCCCAAGCAAGGGCTGTGGCATTACGATAATTACCGATACCAATAGCGGTGCTAAATGTCGCGTTATCGGTAAAAGGTAAATTGCTCATTGCAGCAACAGAGGCAATACCTTGATTGGCACGTTTTTCGACTTTATAAAAACGGTTTTGGGTGTCAGATTTAAAATATTCAAAGTCACTTTTCAATGTTTTAAATTCATTTCTTGAAACTGATTGCTCAGTATAAAGAGTAGCAAAATGGCTTTTTAATGAAATATTGCTTCCATTGATATTTAAATTTTCAATATAGTTTTCTTTGATATCACTGATATCATCTCTATTTTCTCTTATATTGCTAGCATTACTATTAATAGCATGAGTATTTTTCTCAATATCAGTTGTGTTTTTTTCTATGAGATTATTATTTTTATCAAGAGTAGTTGTATTTTTTTTAATTATACTTTCATTGTTTTTAATTTTTTCTGAATTATTTTGAAGATCTTCTGATAATCTTTTTTTATTGTCTGAAACTAAATTTTTAAGTAAGGAATAATCTTGCTCTTGTAACTGACTCATTTGGGCTAGATCTTGTTTTGTGTTTTTTTCTAATAACAATAAAGAACGGTTTTTGGTATTGAGATTATCGACTATTTTATGTAGTCTCTCGGGAGACTCTAGGTCATCTAATGTTAATGCACTATCCTGAGTACTGTAGATCATTGTTTCCGCATGCTTGATTAGGTTAATAACTTCATTACGGTTTTTCTCGGTCAATAAATCTTTTTCTAATAAATAACCCACCATTCCCATTTTTAAATCACTATTGTTAGATTGAATATCAATATAACCATTTTTATTAACGATATTTTGCTTTATAAGATCGGCAGAATCGGTTAAATTTCGACTTCTTAAGTATTTTTCTAAATCTTTAGCTACGCTACTATTTAATTCAATACCATAGGCTCCTTTATCTTTATTTGTTCCTTTTACTATATTAATTAAATTACTATCAACTATCTGATTAAAAATTGTTGATGTTAAATAGCTTTTTTTATTTTCAAGCTCTTCATATTCAGGAGTGATTAAATCAGAAGAAATGTTTGGATTTAACGTGTTTGAAAAAACACAAGAAGAATAAATAATAGATATTGTTGCGATGAAAATATTTTTATATTTCAATTTTAAATCCTTTTAAAAGTAAAATGATGTTGATTTTTCATTTATCTATTCTGAGTGTTAATTTTTTAATTGATATAAATAAACAGCCTTATTA
The DNA here is from genome assembly GCA_023454395.1 of Pseudomonadota bacterium. Classification (GTDB taxonomy): domain Bacteria; phylum Pseudomonadota; class Gammaproteobacteria; order Enterobacterales; family Enterobacteriaceae; genus Proteus; species Proteus appendicitidis. The sequence continues at coordinate 4,182 of JAEYFY010000302.1, read as the reverse complement.
TCAGAATAATTTTAATGTCAATATGGTCTTTATTTTATGAATAATAAAAAATAATGAAATAGTTATAATATATTGCTATTCTAGCGTTAAGAGGGCGGAGTAATGACTCTCTTGTATAATGAGAAATTCCTCTTTGACTGGCCGATAGAAATATCGGCTTTTTTTTAACCTTTTGAAAATATTAATAATCATTGATCAATAAATAATAAAAACCCCTTTTACCGATAAGTAAAAGAGGTTTAAATATAATATTTATTTATATGTTGTTAAGTGTTATTGCTTGGGTTTAAAACGCAGTAAACGGTTAGCATTACTCACAACAGTGATTGAAGACAGTGCCATTGCGGCACCGGCAACCACGGGATTTAACAGTGTGCCAGTGAACGGATATAAAATACCTGCTGCAATGGGAATACCTAAACTATTGTAAACAAACGCACCAAATAGATTCTGTTTCATATTACGTAGTGTGCCTTTTGATATTTCAACAGCATCAGCAACACCATGTAAACTATGACGCATTAACGTGATTGCGGCAGTCTCAATCGCAATATCACTACCGCCTCCCATGGCAATACCGACATCTGCTTTAGCTAATGCAGGGGCATCGTTAATACCATCCCCAACCATTGCAACACGACGCCCTTCGGCTTGAAGTTCAGTAATTGCTTGTGCTTTACCTTCCGGCATAACACCTGCAATCACTTGGTCAATACCCGCTTCTTTTGCTATTGCATTTGCAGTAATTGGATTATCACCCGTTAACATCACTAGGCGATAGCCCTGATTATGTAAACGCTGCAATGCACTTACTGTATCTTCTCTAAGTGGATCACGGATAGAGAGAAGGGCGGCAATCTTACCTTCTTGAGCTAATAAGACAGGAGTAACGCCTTTTGCTGCTTGAGCGTCAATAAGTGGATTAATTTCACTAATATCAATACCCGATTCAAGCATCAATTTAGGGTTGCCTAAAAGCACCGTTTTTCCGTTAATTTCGCCGCTTAATCCCATTCCTGCAAGCGTGCGGAATTGGCTTATTTCAGGTAAATCAATGCCTTCAGCTCGCGTTAAAATGGCTTTAGCTAATGGGTGATTAGAACCATTTTCCAACGATGCTGCCAATGCAAGTGCTTGAGTTTCATCTACTTGATTGAACGTATGAATTTCAGTGACCTGAGGCATACCTTCTGTCAGTGTTCCTGTTTTATCAAAGACTAAAGTATCCAGTTTGCTCGCTTGTTGTAGTGCATCTGCATCACGAACTAACACACCATATTCGGCCGCACGACCTACACCTGAAATAATCGACATAGGAGTAGCCAAACCTAGAGCGCAAGGACAAGCGATGATAAGAACGGTTGTGATAATCACCAGTGCATAGGTAATTTGTGGCGAAGGGCCAAAGAAATACCAAATAGCACCCGCAATAAGAGCGATAGCAACGACAACAGGTACAAACACACCTGAAATTTTATCCGCTAGCTGACCTATTTCAGGTTTACTACTTTGCGCTTGGCGAACTAATTTAATAATACGGGCAAGCGTTGTTTTACTTCCCACGGCGGCGGCTTTAAATAGCACTGAGCCATCTTGAACCGTTGTGCCAGCATGGATAGTGTCACCCACTGTCTTTTGCTGTGGAATTGGCTCGCCTGTTAGCATTGCCTCATCCATCCATACTTCACCTTGGATAATTTCACCATCAACCGGTACTTTATCACCTGTAGCTAAACGTAACGTCATTCCTTGTTTAACATCAGCTAATGGCATTTCAACTTCACCATTTTCAGTTATGACTCTTGCTGTTGGTGGCGTTAAATCTAATAGTCGTTCTAGTGCTTTGGATGAACGCTGGCGCGCTCTTTGCTCAAGCATATGACCCAGATTGATTAAACCGATAATCATCGCACTGGCCTCATAATAGAGATGTCGAGCTTGAACGGGGAACACTTCTGGCCATAAGTTCACAGTAATGGAATAGAGCCACGCGGTTCCTGTTCCTAATGCAACGAGGGTATCCATTGTCGCACTGCGGTTTTTTAAACTCTGCCACGCGCTACGATAAAAATGACCACCCGCAACAACCATCACAAACAGCGTTGCAATACCAATGCCTAACCAGATGTTGTGATTGGACTCTGTTAGCATCATATTGTCGCCGATCATTCCCCAAATCATGACAGGGATACCAACAACTAAGGCCAATGCCGCTTGCCAGCGAAAACGTTTCATATTGGCAACAGCAACTTCTTGCTGACGTTCTCTGCGTTTTACATCATCTTGAATAATTTCAGCACCATAACCTGCTTTTTCAATGGCAGTCACAAGTGCATCATGATCGATTTCACCAGTTACTAATGCACTACGTTCAGCAAGATTTACACGCACATTTTCAACGCCATCAACAGATTGTAATGCTTTGTGAACCTTGCTTACGCAACTTGCACAGGTCATGCCATCAATTAAAAGCTGAACACTGCTGTCATCGTCAGTATCGATTTCAGTGCCATTATCAATATCAGCATTCTCAACTGGAATATCACAAACAGCCGCTGACGATGCTTCCAGTTGTGCATGCGTTTGCGTCAGCGGCTCAGTTTTTGGGAAATCAGTACCTGCAAGTTGTGCTTCAAAACCGGCTTCTGTAATGGCGGTAATTAAGGTTTCAGCGGTTGCAGAACCAGTGACTTTCGCGTGTGTTAATTCAACTTCAACGGTTTCAACGCCCGCTGTATTTTCTAGTGCTTTTTTAACTGAAGCGACACAGTGACCACAATTTAAGCCAGATAGCGTTAAATGAATTGCGTTGTCAGTGGGCGCTAAGCTTGCTTGAAAGCCTTCTGCCGTAATCGCTGCAATTAAAGTATCTGCAGTCGCGTCACCAAAAATTTCAGCTGACTCTTTTGTCACATTAACAGCGGCAACACCTTCAACCGCTAATAATGCTTTTTCAGTTTTACCGACACACTTCATGCAGTTAAGCCCACTTAGGCTTAATTTTACATCAGGCTGTGTTGCAACACTTGCTTCATAGCCTGCATCTTCAATTGTTTTGATTAAGCTTTCAGCAGTTGCATCGCTGTCAATTTTAGCGTATTGAATAGTCACAGTTGCCTGTTCTATGTCATTGCGAGCATCAAGTGCTTTTTTTACACTGTTAACACAGTGGGAGCATGAAAGTCCTTGTAGTGCGAGTATCGTAGTTTTTGCCATGTTAATTTATCTCCGACATAAAAGCGTTACCTCTATTATTGCTCAATATTCGGTAACTTGCTTTCTTTAAAGGTTTTTTCTTATCGAGATAAAGGCTAAACCTTTCCGCAAGGGGAAGGTCAAGGGGGAATTTTGAATATTAGTGAAATCGCAAGTAAAACAGGATTAACGGCTAAAGCTATTCGGTTTTATGAAGAAAAAGACTTGATAACGCCACCGGGAAGAGGTGAAAACGGCTATCGCTATTATCAGGCTCAACATATTGAAGAGTTAACTTTATTACGACAAGCACGAGAGGTCGGATTTAATTTAGAAGAGTGTCGAGCTTTATTAATGTTGTTAAGAAATCCTTCTCGTCACAGTGCTGACGTGAAAGAAGCCACCTTAAAAAAAGTGGCTGAAATTGAGAAAACAATTAATGAGCTTAACGCCATTCGCCAGCGCTTACTGTTATTAGCCAGCGAATGCCCCGGAGATGATGGTGCAGATTGCCCAATCATCAATCATTTGTCAGGGTGTTGCCATCACCAGAAACAGTCTGTTTAAGCGCAATCACTTGTAAGGTAATACCATCAATCGCAGTTACTATTACCTTATCGCCAGCAAGTAATGGCGTGTCTGAATAAACACGCCAACTACCATCTGCTAATTTTACGCGACTAAAACCATTTTCAGTATCTGATAATAAAACAGCATGAACACCAATCAGTTGATGAGTTTTCTGATTTAAATTTTCAGCTTCTTTTGATAGTTTTCTGCGTTTAAGCCAAAGGTGCCAAAGTACAGCACTAATAACCGTTAATATCGCAAATAAAATACCTTGAATAGGCCAGCTAATCGGCAATATCCATGTGATCAACGATACACATAGAGCCGCCATTCCTGACCATAAAAGGTATCCTGCTGTTCCTAACATTTCTGTAATTAACAGCAAGCCACCAAGACAAAGCCAGAAAAGTGCAGGTT
>JAEYFY010000296.1 GCA_023454395.1 Pseudomonadota bacterium | reverse complement strand
GCTAATGGAACACCACTCAGCTTACTCCATACTGCAAATACTCGGTTAAAATCGATATCAATAATCACATTACCCATATCAAAGATATAAAGCATAAATCCTCTCCATAATAGAAAACTCATTTTACTTTAATCATAAATCGCTTTACTGAACAGGCTTAAACGTCAAAAAAGTACAATAATCACACTTAATTTTTTTGTAAAACAGAAAACCAGCAGAGAGGGAGAAGCAAAATGAGAAAAAAGGGGTTTAACTTTAAGATGTCGTTCACTGAAAGGCAGGGTTTACAGAACATCAGGTAGAGATAAAAAAGATAGGAAGGAAGCGAAAAACTTATGCGGTGGTAAATTTTCCACCGCATTCGTCTTATAGTACTACTGTCTTATAGCATGACTAATTAGTAGTACCAGATACTCTAAATAATTTAAGTTACAGGTAGGCGACAATAAAGATAGACGGGAAACATAGATAAACTATGTGACTCGACTAATTGAACCTAGTCAACACCTCTGTCACTTGAAGTATGACGAGTATAAACTCAGGGCGCTAAACGCGCCCTAAGAATTATGTTATCAGAATAACGAATTAGTCTTTGCTACGGTAAGCACGACGACGATCGTTTTCTGACAGATAACGCTTACGCAGACGAATAGACTGCGGAGTAACTTCAACTAACTCATCGTCATCAATAAATTCTAATGCTTGTTCTAATGTTTGTTTCAGGTGTGGAGTCAGCGTTGTCGCCTCATCTGTACCAGAAGCACGCATGTTAGTCAGCTTTTTACCCGTTAAACAGTTTACTGTTAAGTCATTAGAGCGAGTATGAATACCAATCACTTGGCCTTCGTAAACTTCTGCACCATGAGTCACAAATAATTTACCGCGGTCTTGTAAGCTATACAGTGCGTAAGCAACGGCTTTACCTTGGCCATTAGAGATCATAACACCGTTATTACGGCGACCGATTTCACCTGGACGAACATCATCATAGTGACTGAATGTTGCATACAGTAAACCAGTACCTGATGTCATGGTCATAAATTCAGTACGGAAACCAATCAGACCACGGCTAGGAATAATGTAGTCTAAACGTACACGTCCTTTACCATCTGGTTGCATATCACGCATTTCACCTTTACGCTCACCCATCGCTTGCATCACATCACCTTGGTGCTGTTCTTCAATATCGATAGTGACTTGTTCGAAAGGCTCTTGTTTACGACCGTCAATGTCACGGAAGATAACTTTAGGACGAGATACACCTAATTCGTAACCTTCACGACGCATATTTTCAATCAGAACTGACAGGTGAAGCTCACCACGACCTGATACACGGAATGCATCTGGATCTTCAGTTTCTTCTACACGTAATGCTACGTTATGGACTAACTCTTTTTTCAGACGATCTAAAATCTGACGAGAAGTCACAAACTTACCTTCACGACCACAGAAAGGTGAAGTATTAACACAGAAATACATGCTAACAGTTGGTTCATCAACAGCTAATGCAGGTAATGCTTCAACAGCACCTGTTTCGCAGATCGTGTCAGAAATATTCAGTTCACCTAAGCCTGTGATTGCGATGATATCGCCAGCTTCTGCAACTTCAACTTCAATACGTTCTAAGCCTAAGTGACCTAACACTTTACCGACTTTACCGTTACGAGTTTTACCTTCGCTATCGATGATAGTCACTTGTTGGTTAGGTTTAACCTTACCACGCTTGATACGACCAATACCGATAACACCTAGGTAGTTGTTGTAGTCCAACTGAGAAATTTGCATCTGGAATGTGCCTTCCAGATCAACTTTCGGTGGCTCTACATATTTGACAATAGCTTCATATAACGGAGTCATATCTTCAGCCATGTCATTGTAATCTGTTCCCGCAATACCGTTTAATGCAGATGCATAGATAATTGGGAAATCAAGTTGTTCGTCAGTTGCACCTAAGTTTACGAACAGGTCAAATACCTGATCAACAACCCAGTCTGGACGCGCACCAGGGCGGTCAACTTTATTGATAACAACAATTGGTTTTAAGTTGTTAGCAAACGCTTTTTGTGTCACAAAACGAGTTTGTGGCATTGGGCCATCCATCGCGTCAACCAGCAATAGAACGCTGTCTACCATAGACATAACGCGTTCTACCTCACCACCGAAGTCGGCGTGTCCTGGGGTATCTACGATATTGATACGATAGTCATTCCATTTAATCGCTGTATTTTTCGCAAGAATAGTAATTCCGCGCTCTCTTTCGAGATCATTTGAGTCCATCACGCGCTCAGCAACGGTTTCACGTTCGCCGAACGTACCAGATTGCTGTAGTAATTTATCGACGATAGTTGTTTTACCATGGTCAACGTGGGCGATGATGGCGATATTACGCAAGTTTTCGATCACAAAATTTGCCTCAGGCATTGTAGAAATAAGCGCAGTATTGTACACGCTTTAGACGAGAGACTAAACAAGATCACAATAATGATTGCTTAACAATATGCAATTAATTGAATTGTGATCCTTTTCACGCCTCAGAATTTAGTAGCATCCGTTCGATTGCACCAAAACAGTGCAACTAATTAGGCTTAATTTGCACCAACTTTGTGCAATAATTAAAAAATCACAGGAGATATTCTACACTAAACTTCATCAATACAGTATATATCCCTTTTTAGATAAGTTGGCATGCTTTTCGCAATAGAATTTAGGTGAGCAAAAAATTCACCGAAAAAATGTGTAAGGCCACTGCACTCAATAAAACCATTCGCCAGGAGAGTTCCTATGTCCCTTGAACATGTATTATCCATGATTGAAGAACATAAAGTTAGATATATTGACTTACGTTTCACTGATACCCGCGGTAAAGAACAACATCTTACTATTCCGGCTCATCAGGTTAACGATGATTTCTTTGAAGAAGGAAAAATGTTCGATGGTTCTTCTATTGGTGGCTGGAAAGGCATTAACGAATCAGACATGGTGCTGATGCCAGATGCAACAACGGCAATGCTTGACCCATTTTTCCAAGATCCAACCCTGATTATTCGTTGTGACGTTTTAGAACCAGGCACAATGCAAGGTTATGATCGCGACCCACGCTCTATCTCAAAACGTGCTGAAGACTATTTAAAATCAAGTGGTATCGCAGACACAGTACTGTTTGGGCCAGAGCCAGAGTTCTTCCTATTTGATGATATTCGTTTCAAAAACGATATTTCTGGCGCATCTTACGCTATCAACGATATTGAAGCGGCATGGAACACCAATACCAAATATGAAGACGGCAACAAAGGTCACCGCCCGATGGTTAAAGGTGGTTACTTCCCACTGCCACCCGTCGATTCATCACAAGATATTCGTTCTACCATGTGTAATATCATGGAAGAAATGGGCTTAGTTGTTGAAGCTCATCACCATGAAGTCGCAACTGCGGGTCAAAATGAAGTGGCTACTCGCTTTAATACCATGACCAAAAAAGCAGATGAAACCCAAATTTATAAATACGTGGTACAAAACGTAGCTCACGTATTTGGTAAAACAGCGACCTTTATGCCAAAACCA
>JAEYFY010000247.1 GCA_023454395.1 Pseudomonadota bacterium | reverse complement strand
AGCGTGTAAATTAAGGATGTACTATGAGTGATTTTACCCAGACCGTTCCTGAGTTAGTGTCTTGGGCGAGAAAAAATGATTTCTCAATCTCACTGCCACCAGAAAGATTAGCTTTTTTGATGGCTGTCGCTGTATTAAACAGCGAGCGCCTTGATGGCGAAATCAGTGAAGGGGAGTTAATTGATGCCTTTAGAGAAGTATGTAAAGGCTTTGAACAACCCGCAGAATCAATACAAGTTCGCGCGAATAATGCCATTAATGACATGGTAAAGCAGCGACTTTTTAACCGTTTTACCAGTGAATTGGTAGAAGGTAATGCAATATACCGTTTAACCCCATTGGGGATTGGAATTAGTGATTATTATATTCGCCAACGCGAATTTTCATCATTGCGCTTATCTATGCAACTTTCTATTGTGGCGGGAGAGCTTGATTCAGCGGCTAGCTCTGCTGAAGATGGTGGTGATGAATATCATTGGCATCGTAATGTTTTCGCGCCTTTAAAATATTCAGTAGCGGAAATTTTCGATAGCATTGATTTGTCTCAGCGAATTATGGATGAGCAGCAAAATACAGTAAAAGAAGATATTGCTGCGTTATTAAATCAAGATTGGCAAGCGGCTATTTCAAGCTGTGAACAGCTATTATCTGAAACATCCGGTACATTAAGAGAGTTGCAAGATACGCTTGAAGCAGCTGGCGACAAACTTCAAGCCAATCTCTTACGTATTCAGGAAGCAAACATGAATACGGGTCATGTTGAGCAAATAGATACACTCGTGTTTGAACTTCAAAGTAAGTTAGACCGCATTATTAGTTGGGGTCAGCAATCTATTGATTTATGGATTGGGTACGATAGACATGTCCATAAATTTATTCGTACAGCGATTGATATGGATAAAAACCGTATTTTCTCTCGTCGTTTACGTCAATCTGTACAAAACTATTTCGACAGCCCATGGGCATTAACTTACGCTAATGCTGATCGGTTGTTTGATATGCGTGATGAAGAACTGGCTCTACGTGATGACGAAGTCACGGGCGAGTTACCCGAAGAGCTTGAATATCAAATGTTCAGTGAAGTGAACGAACAGATAGCACAATGGGTAGAACAAGAGCTTGCTTCTTACAAATTAGAACAACGAGCATTAGATCTCAGTTCAGTGTTAGTTGAATACCTTAATCGTTATCCGCAACAGAAACATTTCGATGTTGCACGTATTGTCATTGATCAAGCCGTACGATTGGGTATAGCGAAAGCTGAGCTAGCAGGATTACCTGCAAAATGGTCAGAAATTAACGAATATGGAGCTAAGGTGCAAGCGCATGTCATCGATACATACTGAACAATTTATGCCAGCAAAACTGGCGCAGGCATTAGCGAACTCACTTTTTCCTGAACTGGATAGCCAGTTACGTGCAGGTCGCCATATCGGTATAGACTCTCTGGATAATCATGCCTTTTTGATGGATTTTCAAGATGAGTTATCAGACTTTTATGCGCGTTATAACGTTGAATTAATTCGAGCGCCAGAAGGTTTCTTCTATTTGCGACCTCGTTCAACCACCCTTATTCCACGCTCTGTCCTCTCTGAAATGGATATGCTGGTGGGGAAAATTCTTTGTTATCTTTACCTTAGCCCTGAGCGATTAGCAAATCAGGGAATATTCACCGTTCAAGAGCTGTTTGATGAATTAAGAACATTAGCAGATGAAAATAAACTTTTACGTTTAGTGAATCAACGCTCAACAGGTTCTGATCTTGATTTGCAAAAATTACAAGAAAAAATGAGAACCTCTTTAAATCGTTTACGTCGCTTGGGCATGATTTCATTTTTATTAAATGATATGCAGCGTTTCTCGATCACAGAATCTGTTTTCCGTTTTGGTGCTGATGTACGTAGTGGCGATTCTCCACTTGAGGCTCAAATGCGAATGATCCGAGATGGTGAAGCAATGGCGCTTGAAGATAGCTCAGAAACACTTAACGATGATGAAGAAAATGAAGATGAGCAATTACAATCCAGTGAAGAGGGTGCGGAGGGAGAAAATAAATGATTGAACGGGGAAAATTTCGCTCATTAACACTTATCAACTGGAATGGGTTCTTTGCTCGTACTTTTGATTTAGATGAGTTGGTGACTACGTTATCAGGTGGTAATGGTGCGGGTAAATCAACCACTATGGCTGCATTTATTACAGCTATGATCCCTGATCTTACTTTACTTCATTTCCGTAATACCACAGAAGCAGGATCGACAAGTGGATCTCGTGATAAAGGGTTATACGGGAAATTGCGTCCGGGTGTGTGTTATGCCGTTCTAGATGTGATTAACTCGCGCCACTTACGTGCTGTGGTCGGTGTTCGTTTACAGCAAATTGCAGGACGTGATAAGAAAGTTGATATCAAACCCTTTATGATCCAAGGGCTGCCAATGGCAGAAAACCCAACAGAAATTTTAACGCAAGCTGTTGCAGATCGCCAAGCCCGTGTTTTACCGCTGAATGAATTAAAAGAAAAAGTTGAAGCCATTGATGGGGTTGTTTTTAGACAATTTAACTCTATCACTGATTTCCATGCGGTGATGTTTGATTTAGGGGTTATTCCTAAACGTTTACGCTCAGCAAGTGATCGTGCCAAATTCTATCGTTTAATTGAAGCCTCATTGTATGGCGGTATTTCAAGTGCGATTACACGCTCTTTACGTGATTATTTACTACCTGAAAATAGTGGTGTAAGAAAAGCTTTCCAAGATATGGAAGGGGCATTACGTGAAAACCGAATGACGCTTGAAGCTATTCGCGTCACTCAATCTGATCGTGACTTATTTAAGCATTTAATTACAGAAGCGACATCTTATGTTGCCGCTGACTATATGCGCCATGCCAATGAACGACGTGTTCATCTTGATGAAGCTTTAACCGTGCGTCGTGAGTTATGGAGTCAGCGTAAATCCATTAATAACGAAGCGTATCGATTTGTTGAAATGGGTAAAGAGTTAGAAGAGCAACAATCGTTATCTTCTGATCTTGAAGCGGATTATCAAGCAGCAAGCGACCGACTAAACTTAGTGCAAAATGCAGTTCGCCAACAAGAAAAAATTGACCGCTATGTTGCTGATGTTGAAGAAATAACTTTTCGCTTAGAAGAACAAAGTGAAGTGGTTGAAGAAGCTACATCTAAGAAAGAAGAGCTTGAAGAACGCGTAGGAGCAGCAGAAGAAGAAGTTGATGAACTGAAAAATCAGTTAGCGGATTATCAGCAAGCATTAGATGTGCAGCAAACTCGCGCAATTCAATATCGTCAAGCTGTGCAGGCTTTAGAGCGTGCTAAAGCACAATGTGGCATTGATGATTTAGATGAAACGAATGCTGAACAATGGGCTGAACGAATTCAGGCTAAAATTCAAACCATTACACATTCATTACTTTCTATGGAGCAGAAACTCAATGTTTCTGAAGCGGCTAAAACGCAATTTGACCAAGCCTATAAGCTGGTAAGTTCAATTGTAGGTGAAGTTGAACGTCAAAATGCATGGGATGCGGCAAAAACGGCATTGCGTGAATGGTCTTCTCATCGACATCAAGCGGATAGGGTTCATCCTATTCGTATGCAGTTAGCTGAATTAGAACAGCGTTTACATCAACGAAATAACGCAGAGCGTCAACTTGAAGAGTTTAACAAATATCATGGCAAACCGATGGAGCCTGATGATTTGTTAATTCTTCAAGATGAATTAGAAGCTAAAATTGAAGAGCTTAGCGATTATGTTAATGAGTCTGGTGAACACCGCATGCAAATGCGCCAAGAGCTAGATCAACTAAAACAACAAATTGAAAAGCTGAAAAAACAAGCACCGTCTTGGCTTGCGGCACAAGATGCGTTAACACAATTATGTGAACAAACTCGTCAATCTTTTGAAACGGGTCATCAAGTAACAGAATATATGCAACAGTTACTTGAGAAAGAGCGTGAAGCAACAGTATTACGTGATGAAACGGCAACTCGCAAACAACAGATTGAAGCGCAAATTGAACGTTTAAGTCAGCCAAGTGGCGCTGAAGATGGGCGCTTAATTACGCTAGCGGAACGTTTTAATGGTGTTTTATTATCAGAAATTTATGATGATATTACGTTAGATGATGCGCCTTATTTCTCTGCATTATATGGTCCTGCACGTCATGCAATTGTTGTGCAAGACTTATCTCAAGTTCAGGAGCAATTAGAAACATTAGAAGATTGCCCTGAAGATCTCTATTTTATTGAAGGCGACCCACAATCTTTCGATGACAGTGTATTTAATGCTCAAGAGATGGACAAAGCCGTTCTTATCAAAAGTTCAGATAGACAATGGCGTTATTCTCGCTACCCTGAAATCCCACTATTTGGTCGAGCTGCGCGTGAAAATCAATTAGAAATTTTATCGCGTCAGCGTGATGAGCTTGCTGAGCTTTACGCAACACAAGCTTTTGATGTACAGAAGATCCAACGTGCTCACCATGCCTTTAGTCAGTTTGTGGGACAACATATTTCTGTGGCATTTGAGGCTGATCCTGAAGAAAATATTCGTCAGTTGAATCAACGACGTAACGAGCTAGAAAGAGCTTTAGCACAATACGAAGAGAGTACTCAGCAACAGCGTCAACATTATGCTCGGACTAAAGAATCGCTGAATCTTCTTAATAAACTTATTCCTCAAGTTAATATCTTGATGGATGAAACTCTAATTGATCGTGTTGAAGAGTTACGTGAAGAACTGTATGCCGCTGAAGAGTCAATGCGTCACTTACAGCGCCACGAAAAAGCATTAGCAACATTAGAGCCTATCGCTTCAATTTTGCAAAGTGATCCACAAGCGCATGAACAATTAGCGCAAGATTACGAGCAAGCAAAAGCAGAGCAACAACATTATCAGCAACAGGCTTTCTTGCTGGTGGAAGTGGTACAGCGCCGCCCACACTTTAGTTATAGTGATGCCGTTGAGATTGTCAGTGAAAATAGTGATCTCAATGAGAAACTACGTCACCGTTTAGAAATGGCAGAAACAGAACGTGCTACAGCAAGAGAACTTTATCGTCAGCAACAAGCACAATGCGCTCAATTTAATCAAGTACTTGCATCATTAAAAAGCTCCTTTGACACTAAATCTGAATTGCTCAGAGAACTTGAGCAAGAGATGCGTGATACCGGCGTTCATATCGATATTGGTGCAGAGACAAGAGCTAAAGAGCTGCGTGATCAACGCTATTCTGCGGTAAGTGCAAACCGCGCGCGTATTAGTCAACTTGAGCGAGATATCGCACTGAGTGAAGCTGAGCGAGATAACCTAACCAAGAAAATTCGTAAACTTGAACGTGACTACATTCAAATTCGTGAGCATGTTGTGAGTGCAAAAGCGGGTTGGTGCGCGGTTATGCGATTAGTGAAAGAAAATGGTATGGAGCGTCGCTTACATCGACGAGACTTTGCTTATCTTTCTGCTGATGAACTACGCTCAATGTCGGATAAAGCGTTAGGTGCTTTACGCCAAGCGGTTGCTGATAATGAATATTTACGTGATGCGTTACGTCGCTCAGAAGATGCAAAATACCCTGATCGTAAAGTTCAGTTCTTTATTGCGGTATACCAGCATTTAAGAGAACGTATCCGCCAAGACATCATTAAAACGGATGATCCGGTTGATGCAATTGAACAGATGGAAATCGAACTTGCTCGTTTAACGGAAGAGTTAACGAGTCGTGAGCAAAAATTAGCGATTAGTTCACGAAGTGTCGCGAATATTATTCGTAAAACTATTCAGCGTGAGCAAAATCGTATCCGTATGTTAAACCAAGGCTTGCAAGCGGTTTCATTTGGTCAGGTGCGTGGTGTCCGACTCAATGTCAATATTCGTGAAAGTCATCAAGTATTATTGGATGTGTTATCTGAAGAAGATAACCAATATCAAGATCTATTTAAAAACCAAAATCTTACTTTCTCTGAAGCAATGGCGAAGCTTTATCAGCGTTTAAACCCTCAAGTGGATATTGGTCAACGTATGCCACAAACCGTGGGTGAAGAGCTGTTAGATTACCGTAATTACCTTGAAATGGACGTCGAAGTGAATCGTGGACCAGAAGGTTGGTTAAAAGCAGAAAGTGGTGCTTTATCAACAGGTGAAGCGATTGGTACGGGGATGTCAATTCTGGTGATGGTGGTACAAAGCTGGGAAGAAGAATCACGACGCTTAAGAGGAAAAGATATCTCTCCTTGTCGTTTACTCTTCCTCGATGAAGCGGCGCGTTTAGATGCGAAATCTATTGCAACGTTATTTGAGCTTTGCGATCGTCTTGATATGCAGTTAATTATTGCGGCACCAGAAAATATCAGCCCAGAAAAAGGAACAACCTATAAATTAGTACGTAAAGTGTTCAACGGCACTGAACATGTACATGTTGTTGGTTTAAAAGGTTTTGGTCAACAGGCGGAAAAAGATAAAATTGCATCATCAAATGTTGCTGAAATAACAGAATAATTTTATTCGATTATCAGCCCCAAGGGGTAAGAATAAAGGCGCTACGGGCTTATGCTTGTAGCGCCTTCTTTTTTTAAAGTGTTACATAGATCAAAAAATGAAAGCAAATTAACAAAAAAATGAAATTTTAAGTGGTATAACGTGCGCCATATCTCATTTAAATGTAATTATGATGTTTATTATTATTACCGTATGTGATTAATATAAAAATTTAAAGGAAAAAGAATGCGTAAAGTCACGTTAGCTTTTAGTGCAATTGCTTTAGCGTTAAGCTTAAACGGCGCAGCAATGGCAAAAGTACATCTGCCAGAAGTTGTTAGCCCAGGTGTTACTGTTGCACAACTCGCACAACAACAACCAATTCATTGGGTTTCTGTTGCTGATATTGAAAAAAGCCTTGAAGGTCAAGCACCGATGGCGGTTGGTTTTGATATTGATGACACCGTTCTATTCTCAAGCCCTGGTTTCTACCGTGGTAAACTGGAATACTCTCCAAACGATTTCAGCTACTTGAAAAACCCAGAATTCTGGGAAAAAATGAATAACGAGTGGGATAAATTCAGTATGCCTAAACAAGTCGGTATCGATCTTGTTCAGATGCACTTAAAACGTGGGGATACTGTTTATTTCATTACAGGTCGTACTCAAACTAAAACTGAGACTGTGACCAAATATGTACAAGAAGGCTTAAATATTCCTGCTGATAAAATGCAGCCTGTTATTTTTGCTGGTGACCAACCTGGCGCAAATAACAAAGTAAGCTGGATGCGTGATCACAAACTGAAAATTTACTACGGTGATGCTGATGCTGATATCGCAGCAGCAGATGAACTGAATATCCGTGGTATTCGTATTCTGCGTGCTGCTAACTCTTCTTACCAACCACTGCCAAAAGCAGGTCAGTTTGGTGAAGAAGTCGTTATCAATTCAGAGTATTAATCTTTACCCTTTGTTTACCTTTATTTGTAAGGCGTAGGAAACTACGCCTTTTTCTATTTTAAAATACCTTCCATTTAAATAATCTTATTTATTTATCCATTCACAATTCTTTATTATTTCCTGAATGCTTATTTTCAGTATGTCTGCTTTTGTTCTTTTATTGTGCTTTTAACTTAAATTATATATTTGAATATAAAAACAGCTAAATAGTCTTTTTTTGATTAAATAAAATTAAATTTCTATCAAGGGCTTACAAAACTTTAAAAATATTAGTTTATTCCTATAAAACTCTTTGCCTAGCTCATCTAATATTCTAGGATACCAAAATAATAATAAGGGATGAGGGTAGAGGATTTATGGCGTATCAACCAATTAAAAGAGCAATCGCATATTCAGTTGTTATAGGTACACTCCTTTCTAGTCATTATGCAATAGCCACAGAAACAGAGTCGGTGACTTTATCTGCGCCCGAAACAGAAAACACGACATTAGTTCCTGTGAATAATGAAATTATGCCAGCACCTGCAACTGTGGTTATGAAGGCTCCACCATTGACTGAGTTAGCAGTAAGAACAAAACTACAGTCATGGAGCCCGTCGGGATATAAACCGTTATATTTAAACCAGCTAGTGAAAGTTTACCAAGCAAATGACTTAGCATTAATCTGGCAAGATGAAAAAATAGTCCAGCAATTACAGCAACAAATTGCTGAAGTGGCGATGTCGGGAATCCAACCTCAGTTTGGGCAATGGCTAATACAATTAGATGCGCCTGAATTAACAAAAGAAGCGCGTGATCTTATTTTATCAGATGCTTTTTTAGGCTATATCAGTTTTGTTGAGCAAGTAAATAAATCAGGCATATCTTTACTGTATCGTGATGTGACTCAAACATTACCATCACCAACTGATAAATCAGTCGTGGAATTACAGCAAAATATTCAAAATAACACTTTAGGTAGCTTTATTATTTCTTATGCACCGTCTCATCCTTATTACGCCTTAATGAAAGAGGAAGTACGAAAGCAGTTACATGATTCAGTTGTTTGGCCTGAAATGAAAGGAACGACATCATTAAAGCCAAATCAATCATCACAAGAAGTTATACCGCTGAGACAAATTTTACGTAATTTAAAATTAATTCCTGAGTTGGCAGCAAACGAGCAGGAAATTGCGACAATGGTTTATGATCCGTCTTTAGTTGCGGCTGTTAAATTATTTCAAACTGCTCATGGATTGGAGCCAGATGGTGTTATTGGGCGACAAACGCGAGTGTGGTTAAATATAACACCAGCACAGCGTGCCAGCATTATGGCATTAAATATTCAACGTCTTCGCTTAACGCCTGCTGTTGGTAACACTGGAATTTGGGTTAATATTCCTGATTTCTCACTCTATTTTTATGCCAATAACGAGCTTATTCTCGACTCAAAAGTTATTGTTGGTCGCCCTGATAGAAAAACACCGATTATGAGTAGTGCGCTAAATAATGTCGTGGTTAATCCACCTTGGAATGTGCCAATAAGCATGACTCGTAAAGATATTGTACCTAGAGGTAAAGCAGATCCTAGTTACTTTAGTCGTAAGGGATATACCATTTATTCTGGATGGGGGAATGATGCTTATCCTATTAACCCTTACGATATTGATTGGCAAAATATGAGTGCTAATAACTTCCCTTACCGAATTTGGCAGGCTCCTGGACCAACAAACTCATTAGGTCGTTATAAGTTTAATATGCCAAATTCAGATGCGATATATCTGCATGACACACCAAATCATTCACTGTTTGCAAAAAATATGAGGGCAATTAGCTCAGGGTGTATTCGTGTTAATAAGGCCTCTGAACTTGCTTCAATTTTATTGGGTGATGCTGGATGGAAACAAGATAGAATTGATGCGGCACTAAAACGTGGTTCAACACAATATGCGCCAATTCCTGAACGTATTCCGGTTTATTTATATTATCAAACAGCATGGGTGGCTCCGGAAAATGCTCCTCAATATCGTGCAGATATTTATGGTTATGACAAAATAACGATCAATTCACAACCTTATTTAGAGAATATTAAGAAATACTTTTAATATAAATAAATATAAATTGAATAAAGGGTAGCTCAATCGGCTGCCCTTTATTTTATATAAATCAATAAGATGATGAAGCTCAATTCTGATTATTTATAAGGTGGCTAAAAATATAATAAATTATAAAATATTTTGAAAATTTCTATTAAAAATAGAATGATAAAAATAGAATTTAGTATAAATAACTAAACTTATAAAATTACTAATGGCATTAAATTGAAAGGAAGTATTATTTACAATACTATACAAACTATAAGAAACAATTCGAGAAAAATATTGTCATAATGAAGGTTCTTCCTTCTGAAATAATTGTTGAGTGCATATACTATGGATATTATTGATTCACATCGCCGTAAATGGCTGGGGCTTGGTATGGCCGCAGTGGGGTTAGGGTTATTGCCTTCTCATGCTTTTGCTTCATTAGCGACACCTCGACCAAAAATCCTTCGCTTTAATAATTTAAATACTGGTGAAACTATTAAAGCCGAGTTTTTTGATGGGAAACGTTATAATAAACAGGAACTTGCTAAATTAAACCACCTTTTTAGAGATTATCGTCAAAACAAAATCAAAACCATTGATCCCGCACTGTTTGACCAAATCTATTTATTGCAAGTGATGCTTAATAACAATAAACCTGTAGAGCTTATTTCAGGTTATCGCTCTTTAGTAACGAATAATAATCTACGTCACAGTAGTAGCGGAGTGGCAAAGAAGAGCTATCACACGCGTGGACAAGCAATGGATTTTCGTTTACTCGGCACTGATCTTTCTAAAGTGCGTCAAGTTGCATTAAGAATGAAAGCAGGTGGTGTAGGCTATTATCCAAGAAGTAATTTTGTGCATATTGATACAGGACCAGTCCGCTCATGGTAATCTATTGAGAATTAGATAATAGAGTGGAGTGATTCATGATGTATCACATTGTACCTGTGACAAACTATATGCAAAATTGCACCCTTATTTGGTGCGATGAAACGAAGGAAGCGGCAATTGTTGATCCCGGTGGCGATGTCGAAACGCTTATTGCGGAAATCGAAGAACGCCAATTAACATTGACCAAAGTATTATTAACACACGGGCACTTCGACCATATTGCAGGCACCTCACAAATTGTTGAGCACTTCAATGTTCCTGTTTACGGTCCTCATGAAGATGATAATTTCTTATTAGAAGAATTAGAACAACAGTGCCGTATGTTTAATTTCCCTTGCGGAAAATCATTTAGACCAGATAGCTGGTTAAATGAAGGCGATACTATCACAATTGGTAAAACAATTTCGTTATCTGTTTTACATTGCCCTGGTCATACGCCGGGACATATTATTTTTGTAAATCATCAGAATAAACTTATCTCTATGGGAGATGTGTTATTTAAAGAAAGTATTGGTCGTACCGATTTCCCTCGAGGAAACCATGCCGATCTTATTGCTTCAATCAAAAATAAAGTCTTACCTTTAGGCGATGATTATCTGTTTATTCCGGGACATGGACCTATGTCTAATTTAGGGCACGAACGACAATATAATCCTTTTTTACAAGATGAAATGCCAATCTGGTAATACTGATAATATCCATTAATTAAGAAAAAGCTCTTTATTATAAAGAGCTTTTTTATAAATAAAAAAGTGTGGTTTATATTTCTTTTATGCCAATAAAAATGCCACGTTGCTAATAACGTGGCATTTATCTTAATTACACTTTAGAAGGCAATTAGAGTACTGCAACAATGGCTTCACACAGTGGAACCATATTCTCAAGGGTTAAACCTGCAACGTTAATACGACCTGAACCCACGATATAAATACCGTATTCAGCACGTAAACGCTCAACTTGCTCTTTATTTAAACCACTAAATGAGAACATACCATTTTGGTCGATAATAAAGCTAAAGTCTTGTTTAGCGCCTTTTTCTTGTAGTGTGGTCACTAACAATTGACGCATACGTTGAATTCGTTCACGCATGGTTGTCAGCTCTTCAATCCACTCTTCTTTTAACTCTGGGTTAGAAAGAATAGTAGTTACCACTGAAGCGCCGTGTGCTGGTGGGTTTGAGTAGTTTGCACGAATAATTGCTTTTGCTTGGCTAAAGGCTTTTTCAGCCGTGTCGCTGTCTTTGGTAACAATGGTGCATGCGCCTACACGTTCGTTGTAAAGACCGAAATTTTTAGAATATGAACTAGCAACAATAAGCTCAGGATTCTTTTCTGCAAAGAGACGCAAGCCTTGTGCATCCTCTTCAAGACCACGCGCAAAACCTTGGTATGCAAAGTCAAAAACAGGTAACCAGCCTTTTTCTGCTGATAATGTCGCTAATTGACGCCATTGTTCTTCTGTTGGATCAATACCGCTTGGGTTATGACAGCAACCGTGGAATAAGACAACGTCACCAGCCTGTGCATTTGCAAGGCTTGCTAACATACCGTCAAAATCTAACCCGCGATTTTCTGCATCATAATAATCATAATTACAGATCTCAAGACCTGCAGTTTGGAAAATATTATTATGGTTAGGCCAAGTTGGATTACTGATCCAGACACGTTTTGCTGTGGTTTGTTGAGCAATAAAATCTGCAGCAATACGTAAAGCACCTGTACCACCCGGTGCTTGAGCTGTGCGTGCGCGCTTTTCAGTAATAATAGGATGTTGTTCACCAAACAGAAGTGCTTGGGTCACATTGCCAAATTCAGGGATACCGCTAATAGGAAGGTAGTTTTTAGTGGTTTCGTTTTCTAACAGGTATTTTTCTGCTTTCTTAACAGTGGTTAAAACAGGTGTTTTACCTGTCTCATCCTTGTAAACACCAATTCCTAAATTAATTTTGTTTTCACGAGGATCAGAACGGAAACTATCAGCTAAACCCAGAATAGGATCGGCTGGTGCAGCAATGATTTTCTCAAACATAGTGTAATTGTTCCCTAAGCTCAAAACGAAGCCGAAAT
>JAEYFY010000332.1 GCA_023454395.1 Pseudomonadota bacterium | reverse complement strand
CATGTGAAAAAAATGCGTGAAGCGGTCGAAGCCGCACTTTAATAGGAGAAAGAAAGATGACTAAATCACCCTTTATCTTAAGTATTGCAGGCGGCGGAAGCACCTATACACCGGGAATTGTAAAAAGCTTAATGGTTCGTTTAGAGGATTTTCCACTGAGTGAAATTCGCTTATACGACATCGATCAAGAGCGCCAAGAGACTATTGCGCCCGTGGTTGAAAAGGTGATCCGTGATCATAGCGATACCATTAAATTTACGGTGACAACGGATGCTAAAACAGCGTTTGATGGCGCTCATTTTGTGTTTGCTCAAATGCGTGTGGGTCAATACAAAATGCGTGAGCAGGATGAAAAAATCCCATTACGTCATGGTGTTGTCGGGCAAGAAACTTGTGGACCTGGCGGGCTGGCTTACGGTCTACGCACTATTTTACCTATGGTTGAGCTAATTGATTTAGTTGAGAAATATTCGTCTCCGAAAGCATGGATTGTAAACTATTCAAACCCAGCCGCGATTGTTGCTGAAGGTGTGCGTCGTTTACGTCCTAATGCTCGTGTATTGAATATCTGTGATATGCCTGTTGCGGCGATGCGTAATATGGCTGCTGTATTGAATGTTGATCGTCATGATTTAGATGTGGACTATTTTGGTCTAAATCACTTTGGTTGGTTCACTTCTGTACGTGTAAAAGGTGAGGAAAAATTACCTGAATTACGTGAACATATCGCTAAATTTGGTCTTCTAACAGAAGATGCTGCTCAAACTGATCCACAACACTCTGATCCATCATGGGTAAAAACATGGCGTCATATTCAGCCGTTAATGGAAGCATTCCCTGAATATATTCCAAATCCATATTTGCAGTATTACTTGATGCCAAATTATATCGTTGAACATCAAGATCCGGATTACACTCGTGCAAATGAAGTTATGGATGGTCGTGAAAAACGTCTGTTTGAAGCCGCGCGTGAATACAAAGAGACAGGTATTTTACCTGATGCGTTCCACGTTGGTGTACACGGTGCTTTTATTGTTGATGTGGCATGCTCTTTAGCCTTTGATTTACGTCAGCGTCATTTAGTGATTGTTGAGAACAAAGGTGCAATTGCTGATTTACCTTATGATGCAATGGTTGAAGTGCCTGCATATATCACTTCGCACGGACCAGAGCCTATTCGTGTTGGTGATATTCCGCGCTTTCATCGTACGTTGTTAGAGCAGCAATTGGCATCAGAGCAATTGCTGGTAGAAGCAACACTTGAAGGTAGTTACGAAAAAGCGCTGGAGGCATTTACACTGAATAAAACGGTGCCAAGTGTGATCCACGCTAAGAAGATCCTTGATGATATGATTGAAGCAAATCGTGAGTATTGGCCTGAATTGCGTAAAGCTTATGTAAATGGTAAGCGTGTTTGATCTCAAGACTTGCTGTTAACGAATAATTGAATAAGAATGCTGTTCTATCACCAGAACAGCATTTTCCTTTTATGTTGGTAAGGACGATGTATCAATAAGGTAACGGGTATGTCGGCACGATTATCATCTTTACTATCAAGAGCAACGGAATTAACCCGTGCAGAATATCGCATTCTTTCCTATTTAATTGATAACCCAACACAAGTTGGCAAACAGACCATTAGAGAACTTGCACAAGCCAATTTTGTTTCGACAACAACTATTATGCGACTTTGCCAGAAATTAGGTTTTTCTGGTTATAGTGAGTTGGTTTATTACTGCAAACAGTTGTTATCTTCGGGTGAAAAAAAACACCCATTGAAAAGTGATGAAAACGAAACAACAGAGCCTCTTTTTGATCAGTTTTTGGCAAATTATTTAAAAACTTTCACGTTAATTTCAGACGAACGAAGACAAGCTTTTGCTGATTTAATTAACAGCAAGAACTCATTTTTTATTTATGGTGCAGGTTTTTCTCATATATTTTCAGAGTATATCAGTAAGCGGTTACAACTGATTGGTAAAGATGCTTTTCTTTCTGGGCTGAGTGACAGTAAGAATATCTTTATTAATAATGCCTCTCGCTATACGGTTTTTATTGCGATATCTCGTAGTGGAGAAACAGAACAAGTCGTTGAAAAAGCAAAAATAGCAAAAAGTATTGGTATGAAGATTGTTGCATTTACTCGAGCAAGTGCCAATCCGTTGGCTGAACTTGCTGATCTTCATTTCCCCATTTATGACGATGCAGTGAATTATCATTGTGACACTATCGAAAGCTCCTCTTTTGAATCAAACCTCGTCTTGATTATTGATTTATTACTCAGCCAAGCTCAACGATTTTAATTGATGTGATAACGCGTTATGACTAAGCGACAGACTGATTTAAATAAAGTGTTAAAGGCAAGTCTGGATGTAAATTTATCGAATCAAATTGATGTGATGGGTGAGAATCTATAGTCGGATAGCGAGATAGTAAAAGGATAAAATCTTGGTAAGCCTGCTTTTTATTATCATGCGTAAAAATAGGTGTACCGCTATGATTTAATTCATTATCTGCAATCAATAAAATATCAAGATATTGCGCATTATTGTGTTCATAAAGCACATTTTCAGGATCAATTTTTTCCCAAGGTGTTCCTATCGCTTCTTTCGGTGAGTGAACACGTAAAGAACCGGTCTTATCCTTAACGTTATTCTTATTAATCGCCACAATCATGGTGTGATCAACGCCATCTTGATGAACGCCTTCAATTGAAAGTTCACTTAAAGAATCAGGCTGGGCAATTAATCTTAAATGAAAAACAGTGGATATCGATTTAGGCGAATTTTGATCTGTTAAGTGGCGAGGTGTAAATGTATTACCTTGAATTAATAACATTTTTAATTTTAATAACGCTTGATATGCTGTATTGCTCTGCCAGCGATCATCAAGCGCTCTAAAATGCCTTTGTGCGCCACTGTCTTCACGAATAAATCCATCTTCTTCAGAGAGTACAAAGGGCTGATACTCTAGCCTGGAGATTGTTTTTATATCATTATCAAAAAGGTAGCGGCCTGTTCGAGAGTGACGAAATGAAAGCGTTGGGTCTTGCACTAAATAATCACCATATTCCATTAGTGCGTTAATATCTTTTTCTTCAGCACCTAATTGTTTTATTAAATCAATAACAATATTTTGAGGAATAAAAACATATTTATTATTTTTGTATTCTTTTTTTATTTCACTAATTTTATTTATAAGCAGGTTATTCATATATAATATGCTCCATTGATAGTTTATATTATTAATGATTTATCAGAGAATATAACTAATAAAATACAATCAGATTAATTATAGATGGGGATTAATAACTTTCAAACAAAGAGAAAAAGAGAGTGTAATAAATTAATTACACTCTCTTTAAATAAATTAGAGATTGATTATTTCAGAATTAAAGTATTTCAGGAATTGAAATACCTAAACGTTGCATCCGTGATAATAATGTTGTTCTCTTTAATCCTAATTTTAAAGCAGCACCTCTGGCACCCGCAACTACACCATTGGTTTCTCTTAATGCTTGAATTATTCTTTCTCGCTCTTCATCATCGCTTTCTGGCGCATTCGTCTGCATGCGCTTTTCAATGGATGAAGGTTGAGTCAGTACCTGCTTTAAACGAGAGGGCTTGTTAATATGAAGCTCTTTTAACTGAAGGTTTAATGTTGATCCTCGCGTTAAAATAACGGCACGCTCAATAATATTTTCAAGCTCACGAACATTACCCGGCCATGGATAAAGTGTTAGCTGCTCCAATGCGTTAGCAGGAATACAATCTATTTTTCTATCCATTCTACGCGCAATTTTTTGCGTAAAATGTTTAACCAAGAGTGGAATATCTTCAGGTCGCTCTCTTAGTGGTGGAATAATAATAGGAAAAACATTAAGACGATAATAAAGATCTTCTCTAAATTCACCTTCATCTGTTAATTCATGCAGATCTTTATTGGTGGCAGCAATTAGCCTAACATCAACCGGGATCACTTTATTACCACCCAACCTTTCTATTTCGCGCTCTTGAAGAACGCGAAGCAATTTGGGTTGTAAGTCAATGGGCATATCACCAATTTCATCAAGAAATAGCGTGCTTTTATCTGCCATCTCGAATCGGCCAATATGTGTATTGGTTGCACCCGTAAATGCGCCTTTATCATGACCAAAGAGATCACTTTCTAACAGACCAGAAGGTACTGCGGCACAGTTCATTTTTATCATCGACTTATTTTTTCGCTGACTTAGACGATGAATAGCGCGCGCAATTAATTCTTTACCTGTGCCTGTTTCACCTAATATAAGTACAGTACTATCACTTTGTGCCACTAATTCAATTTGTTCGAGCACATTATGCATAGCGTCACTTTGATAAATGATCTCATTGAAGCATGCATTGTTATCTATTTGCTCATTAAGCCAAATATTCTCATTCTTTAAACTGTCTTTTAAGTGTGTTATTTCTTCATAAGCTGCCGCATTTTCAATCGCGATACCAATACGTGCGGCAATCTGTTGAAGCAATTGGCAAGTATCGTTAGTAAAAACACTTCCTATTTCATGCGCTAAGATTAATAAGCCTAGCGGTTTATGATTAAAAGCCAGTGGCAATAACAAAGCCGTCTGCATATTTTGCTTAACTAGACGCTTAATCAAAACATCTTCCTGATCTTCTTTATTAATATCAATTAAGACAGGTTTATTCTGATTAA